>CAYPJI010000023.1:1781-16165 GCA_964411045.1 uncultured Methylobacter sp.
AGCGATTGCGTTGCTGCATGAGCATCGCATAGAAAAAGTTCTGGTCGTGAATGATGCATTTCATTTACGGGGTATGATTACCGTAAAAGATATTCAGAAAGCCAAGGATTACCCATTAGCCTGTAAAGATGAGCATGAAAGACTGCGAGTCGGCGCAGCGGTTGGCACCGGGCATGGCACTGAAGAGCGTGTTGCTGCGCTGGTGGCGGCTGGCGTCGACGTTATTGTAGTCGATACGGCGCATGGCCATTCGCAAGGCGTTTTGGACAGAGTTCGCTGGGTTAAACAGAATTATCCCGGGGTTCAGGTCATCGGCGGCAATATCGCTACTGCGGAAGCGGCGCGTGCATTGGTTGAGGCTGGCGCCGATGGCGTTAAGGTCGGTATTGGGCCGGGTTCTATTTGCACAACGCGCATTATTGCCGGCGTCGGTGTGCCGCAAATCACGGCAGTCAGTAATGTGGCCGATGCATTGAAAGGTACTGGCGTGCCTTTAATTGCAGATGGCGGTATCCGTTATTCCGGTGATGTCGCTAAAGCACTGGCTGCGGGCGCATATGCCGTGATGTTAGGCGGATTATTCGCCGGTACTGAAGAAGCGCCAGGCGAAATTGAGCTGTTTCAGGGGCGTTCTTACAAATCATATCGTGGCATGGGTTCTTTGGGGGCAATGTCTCAACAGCAAGGTTCCAGTGATCGTTATTTTCAGGAAGAAACCGAACTGGTCGAAAAGTTGGTGCCGGAAGGCATTGAAGGTCGAGTGCCTTATAAAGGCAGTTTGCTGGCCGTTATTCATCAATTGCTGGGTGGTGTTCGCGCCAGCATGGGTTACACTGGTAGTCAAACTATCGCCGCACTGCATGAAAGGGCACAATTTGTGCGTGTGACCAGTGCGGGTATGAGAGAAAGTCATGTGCATGACGTGGCCATTACAAAAGAAGCGCCCAATTACCGCCTCGATTAAACGCCGGCGATATAAAGATACATTGTTGGGGCTCTCAGGAGCCCCTTGTTTTTTTAAACGAATATAACTGTCGAGTTTTACCGTGAAGCAGCAACAGTCCGCGAATATCCATTCGCACAAAATCCTTATTTTAGATTTCGGCTCGCAATATACCCAATTAATCGCGCGGCGAATTCGCGAAATCGGCGTTTACTGCGAAATTTACTCCTGCGAATGCAGTGCGGAAGATGTTGAACAATTCGCGCCCAATGGCATTATCTTGTCGGGTGGTCCTGAAACGGTAACCAGCGGCGATACGCCGAGAGCGCCGCAAATCGTGTTTGATTTGGGCGTGCCTGTATTGGGTATTTGTTACGGATTGCAGACTATGACTGCGCAGCTGGGCGGCAAGGTCGAGTCTTCCGATCACAGGGAATTCGGTTATGCGCAGATCAGGGCGCGCGGCCATTCCAAATTACTGGCCGGTATAGAGGATCATGTTTCTGAGGAAGGCTATGGATTGTTGGATGTTTGGATGAGCCATGGCGACCGTGTTGTTGACATGCCTGATGGTTTCATGCCAATTGCCAGCTCGGATGGAGCGCCTATTGCCGGTATCGCCAATGAAGAAAAAGCGTTTTACGGCCTGCAGTTTCATCCGGAAGTTACTCACACCAAACAGGGCGGACGCATATTGTCCCGCTTTGTGTTGGATATTTGTGGTTGCGAGGCGTTATGGACAGCCAGCAATATCATAGAAGACAGCATTCAGTCCGTGCGCGCGATGGTCGGTAGCGATCAGGTCATTTTAGGGCTGTCCGGCGGGGTTGATTCATCTGTTGTGGGGGCGTTGCTGCATAAGGCCATAGGCGATCAATTGACCTGCGTTTTTGTTGATACCGGTCTGCTGCGTTTACACGAAGGCGATCAGGTCATGGCGACATTTGCCGAGCACATGGGTGTTAAAGTCATCAGAGTCAATGCGGAGCAGCGCTATCTGGACGCCTTGAACGGCGTCAGCGACCCCGAGCAGAAACGCAAGATTATCGGTAATTTGTTCATTGAAATCTTTGATGAAGAAGCGGCGAAATTAACCGATGCAAGATGGTTGGCGCAGGGCACGATTTATCCTGATGTGATCGAGTCTGCGGGTTCGAAAAGCGGCAAGGCGCACCTGATCAAATCTCATCACAACGTCGGCGGGTTGCCCGAGGATATGACCTTGAAATTGGTCGAGCCATTACGGGAATTGTTCAAGGATGAGGTTAGAAAGCTGGGCCTGGAACTGGGACTGCCCTCAGAAATGATATTTCGTCATCCGTTCCCTGGGCCCGGTTTGGGCGTCAGGATTTTGGGTGAAGTCAAAAAACAGTATGCAGACTTGTTGCGCCAGGCTGATGCCATCTTCATTGAAGAGTTGTACCGGCATGAGCTTTATGACAAAGTCAGCCAGGCCTTTGCCGTATTCCTGCCGGTTAAATCGGTCGGCGTTATGGGCGATGGCCGTCGTTACGATTATGTCATCGCCCTGAGAGCTGTTGAAACGATTGATTTCATGACGGCGCGTTGGGCGCATTTGCCTTACGAATTTCTTGATGTGGTTTCTCGCCGTATTATTAATGAAGTGCCAGGCATCTCGCGTGTGGCTTATGATATATCCGGCAAGCCGCCTGCAACCATTGAATGGGAATAATACAATCACAGGATGAGGCATGGATGCGCTATGCCATCAGGCTGGCGCAACGTGCCGAGCGACAGGGAGAAGTTCCGATCGGCGCTGTCATCGTTAAGGATGATCAGTGTATTGCCGAAGGCTGGAACATGCCGATAACTACTCATGATCCGACTGCTCATGCCGAGATCATAGCTGTTCGCAGGGCTGGTATTGCGCTGGAAAATTATCGGCTCTGTGACGCCACGTTATACGTTACGTTGGAGCCTTGTGTGATGTGTATGGGCGCTATCAGTCATGCGCGCATTAAGCGGCTGGTTTTCGGAGCCTTCGATCCCAAACGGGGTGCTGTTTGCAACGCCTTGTCATTGAGCGATGCAAGCTTTTTAAATCATCGGGTCAATTGGGCCGGTGGCGTGTTGGAAGAAGAATGCGGGGAATTGTTAAAAGATTTTTTTCGCGCTAGGCGTTGATATCGCTTCTGATCGGTGCGTTCATAATCATTATTGCAGCATGCTAAATGCGATCAGTTGCCTGAATCTGACCTGATGTTGTCAGTATTATGATTGAAGCATCGCCAGGGCTTTGGGCTGGCGATGCATGATGCCGCAACTCAACTAGAGTTGCGGCATCACTATTTAGCTTCTCCGGTTATTTGAATGATGCTCAGATATTTTAATGCGTTAACCTGGGGGCGCCGTTATCGGTATTGTTTATAAGTGTTGATCAGCGCATTAGTAGAGCCATCATGGCTTTTGATGATTTCTTCATTCTGAAGCTCGGGAAGTATAGCTTTGGCTAATACTTTTCCCAATTCCACACCCATCTGGTCAAAGGAATTGATGTTCCAGATCACGCCTTGAACGAAGATTTTATGTTCATACAATGCGATCAATGAGCCCAATGTTTTGGGCGTCAGTTTCTTGAATAAAAATGCATTGGATGGTTTGTTGCCTTCAAATACTTTTGAAGCGACCAGCACCGGGTCGGCCTGTTCGGACGGTGTCAGTTCCCGTTTGACTTCTTCGGCCGTTTTGCCTTTCATCAAAGCTTCAGGTTGCGCCAGGAAGTTTGATATCAAAATGTCATGATGTTCAGGCAAATGGTAATGGCTTTGTACAGGGGCCAGGAAGTCACAAGGAATCAGTTTGGTGCCCTGGTGTATGAGCTGATAAAAAGCGTGCTGTCCATTAGTGCCGGGCTGGCCCCAGATAATCTGGCCGGTGCTGTAGCCAACCTTTTCGCCATTCATATCGATGCTTTTGCCGTTGCTTTCCATGTCGCCCTGCTGAAAGTAATCGGCTAAATAGCGTAGGGATTGGTCATAGGGCAAAATGGCGTGCGATTCGGCATTAAAGAAGTTGTTATACCAGATGCCTAGCAGGCCCATGATGACAGGGATATTTTTTTCAAAAGGTGTGCTGCGGAAGTGTTGATCAACCTCATGAGCGCCCTGCAACAGCTGCTCAAAATTGTCCATGCCGACATACAAGGCAATGGATAGGCCTATGCTTGACCAAAGTGAGTAGCGACCGCCTACCCAATCCCAGAATTCAAACATATTGTTGGCGTCTATTCCGAACTCGGCAATCTTGTCGATATCGGTCGAAATGGCGACAAAATGCTTGGCAACGGCTTTTTGATCTTTCGCGCTGTCCAGAAACCAGTTTCTTGCAGACTTTGCATTAGTCATGGTTTCGTGCGTGTTGAATTTTTTGGATGCGATAAGAAACAGTGTCGTTTCAGGGGACAAGCCTTTTAATGTTTCTACAAGATCGGCCTGATCCACGTTGGAGACAAAATGGGCTCTTAATGCATCTGTGGCATAAGGCGTCAAAGCTGTTGAAGCCATCTTCGGGCCTAAGTCAGAACCTCCGATACCAATATTGACGATGTCGGTGATGGCTTTGCCGGTATAACCCTTCCATTCGCCCGAGCGAACACTATCGCAGAAGGTGCGCATTTTAGCGAGTACCTCGTTGATTTGCGGCATGACGTCTTGCCCGTCCACATAAACCGGCTTATTGCTCCGGTTACGCAGAGCGGTATGCAGAACGGCCCGGCGTTCGGTATTGTTAATAATCGCTCCGGAGAACATGGCGTGGATTTTTGATTCAAGCCCAGCGTGTCTGGCAAGATCCATGAGAAGAGGCAGTGTTTCCTCTGTTATTCTGTTCTTGGAATAGTCAAAAAGAATATCGTTGAAAGTAAGTGAGAACTTATCGAAACGATGACTGTCACTTTCAAAGCTATCGCGCAGTGAATGCTTGTGTATTTGATGATAATGGTTTTGTAAGGCTTTCCAAGCTTCTGAAGTGGTCAGAGATGACATTGTGCTGAGTTCCGGCTGAATAAAATTTTAGTATAAGTCTACGAGAAGGGCCCAATGATGGCAATAGCGCTATAAGGGCATTATCATTGGGCAACATTATACTTTTATAGCACATGACTTTCCATCAATTCCTTTATTTGTATGGGGCGATATGCTAGAGTTGCAAGTTGCTATGAGCCAAGATAGAGAGCAAATACAGTTTTTATGAGCTCAAGCTATGTAAATAGGGGCGGTTGCATTTTTCCTAATAATAATAATTATTTATTTAGCAAAACTGGAAGGTAGTATGAATAGAGCACAATTGTTAAGAGGATTTGTCCTGGGATTTCTGGGATTGTTTTTTTCTGCTTCGCTGTGGGCGCATGGTGGAGCGGCCGGGACGGATACAGACCAATGTAAGTTTGAATTGGAAAAGGATCATTGGATTCACTATACCGCTTATCAACCGAAAGATTTTCCGGCCGAAGATTTTTGCGGCAATATACCCAATACCAATACATTAACTCAGCTTGTATTTGATTATCAGGACGTCAGATACAGAAATATGTCGGTTGAGTTTGAAGTAACAAAAGAACCTGAAGGCAATCGGGTATTTTTCCAAGAAGCTAATAAGCATAAATCCGGTACTGTAGTTTTATCTTTGCCTAACGGTGTGCCGGAAGCGGGCAAATATCTGATCCATATTACATTGGTTCCAGATCAAGGTGATAGACTGGATGCACACATGAGCTTTATGGCTGGTAAAGGCCAAGAAGTAAAAAGCAGCAGCATACTCTTATATGCATTCTTTGCATTTGCAGGCCTATACGTACTGTATTTGTCAAATGCAGGCTTCAAGCGTCTGATCGATGGAATATTAGCTAAGCTTAAAAGTTTTTGATCAATGACTGATAGCCAAGATTAACAATTAATTATTTAAAAGTCAGACCCTAAAGTATCGGAACTTCCTTGATGTTTTAGGGTCTGAACATGATGCTAATGAAATTTATGACATGGCTATCATGGATTTGCCCAAGACGGGATCAACAAAATTAAGATGCAGATAAAATTTTTTGAATGCAGATGCCAGTCTGGCAAGATTTGATCTACGGCCTAATCTAGGTAAAGTAGATGCAGTAGTTTATGTTGAACCGAAGCCAAGGCTGTCATAAAAAACAGCATGCAGGATCTTTGGCAAGGGATATGCATTCAGAAATTTTTCTGATCAGTTTTTATTATTCTTTAATAAAAACTTTTGTTGATTTTTTCCAGTAAAGAGGAAACTTAGAATGGTGAAGTTGTTATCAGTGGCGATAATAAGCTTTCTTTTTTCCGTACCGGCTATGGCGGCGGAAGAGTATGAAGAGCATAACTCGCTTATGGCGATGGCCACTTGATGGATATGGGTGGCGGCATGGTGATGGGGCAGAATGCCGATACCCTGCCGGGCGGTTGCGAAGAAATATCTGAAACCAAGGAGATTACTATCCGCGCCGGCCATAAATACGCTGAAAAGTTTCCAGGAAGAATGTTCGCGTTTGACACTCAGGAATTTAATTTCAAACCCTGTACCAAGCTGACAGTTCATTTTATCAATGAAGATAACATTCGTCACCAATGGATGATGCATGGTCTGCCCAAGTATTTGTATCCGAAAGGCATGTTCCATTTGGAAGTAACAGGCCCTGCAAAAATTTCCGGTACACTGATTCTTCCCCCCGGCGATAAAACTTATCTGGTGCACTGCGATATTGCCCAACATATGGAAAAAGGCATGAAAGCCCAGTTGAAAGTTGGTAAAGGCGACGGAGATTTGCCTAGTATTCCTGGTGTGACAGATTATGCTATTCAAGATGATTACTCAGGCATTCCACCAATAACAGCCGCGGCTGTTGCTGGCAATGCGGGTGCTTCAGTTGCTGCAACAAAAAGTGCGCCTGCGGTCGCGCCAGAGCAAAAAGACGAATCGATGATTTCAGGAATGACCGTAATTGGATTGGCGATCGGCTTACTGCTAGCGCCATTTCTGGCTCGCAAATTCAAAGGAATGAGCGCATCGGAAATAGTGGCTTATATTTTCGATTTATTGAGATCAGCTATCGAACTGATTGTAAAATTTTTGTCTGATCTGGTTAAGTTGGTCATTTCCAGCAAGAACAAGACATTACCCGGAAGTTAAATTCTGGCAATATAAAAACCCCTGTGCTTTTTGGGCTACAGGGGTTTTTTTTTGGGAGAAATTAAGTGCAAGAGATGCTGGTTGGAATAGAGGGACTATTCATTAGTGCCTTTATATCATCAACGATTGCCCCAGGCGGATCTGAGGCGGTGCTGGCTTATATGGTAACAGAAGGCAGTTATCAGATTGAGCAATTAGTCATTGTTGCCACTATAGGGAATACGCTGGGAGCCATGACGACGTGGATTTTAGGCCTTCTGGCCGCTAAGAAATTTCCTGTGGCTACGCTATTGCCGGAAAAGAAGCAGAAAGCGCTCGACATAGTCAGAAAAAGAGGCGTTTGGGCATTATTTTTTTCATGGCTGCCATTGGTTGGCGATGCTTTGTGTTTTGCGGGCGGCTGGTTAAGGCTTCCTTTATTACCGGCTTGCTTGATCATATTGTCGGGTAAATTTGCAAGATACGCCGCAATTGCTTGGATATTCATATAAGGCCATGTCATAGAAGACTTTATGACGGAGCCAAAGTTAATTTGACGAGGTAAAAAATGTTACGCCATTTCCCACCTGTTAATGGTGCTTATACGCATAAAAAACGGGATTATTTTATAGCAGCCTTTACTTTTTTTTGTGTAGCGGTCTGTTTAACGGCTGACGCTAATGCTACGCTGGAGAAACAAAATGCGCTAGGCGTTTGCGGATGGGTGTTTTTAACAGGTTTACTGCTCGGTGAAAACAAAGAAGTCAGAATGCAGGTAATTATTGCCATCATTTTTGCCACTATAGGAGAACATTTTGCCTCGCCTTTTATGGGCGGGTACACCTATCGTTTTGGCAATGTTCCGGCTTATGTGCCGCCGGGGCATGGCATGGTTTATTTGACGGCTGTGGCGTTGGGGCGTTCAGGACTGTTTCTAATATATGCCAGAGAAATCGCCACATTTGTAGTGCTCGTGTGTGGCGCCTGGTCTGTCTGGGGTATCAGCGGCTATGCGGAGCAGGGTGATTATGTAGGTGCTTTGCTGTTTTGCGTTTTTCTGATTTATCTTTTCAAGGGCCGTTCACCCATGGTTTATCTTGCAGCCTTTTTTATTACGACATGGTTGGAAATTATTGGCACCGCGGTTGGGACCTGGAAGTGGGCGGCTATCGATCCGGTGTTGCATTTGCCGCAAGGCAATCCGCCAAGCGGCGTTGCTGCCTGGTATTGCTTAGTCGATGCGGTAGCGATGGGTGGATCTGCACCGCTATTACGAGCGTTGAAAACGGTCAGTATGCGTATTAAACCGGATAAATCACGAGAAAGTGCTTATCAAGGAGCCAGCAACGAGTAATAGATTAGAAAGATGCTGATTGAGGAAATAAACGAATAGTTTTCGACTTGATACAAATCAGCAACTAGTAAAAAAGGGCTGGTTCAAATGTATTGATCCAGTCCTTTTTTCGCCTGAATGAACTCCCGTTCATTCAGGCGCTCCATAAGCCGCTGAAAGTTTTTATCATGCTGGCTTTGATCGTTTTGCCGGTGCCAGAGATGCAAGACAGGCACAGCAAATCGGCCTTCCTTGCGTTTAATGCCGTTATGTATCAGGCGAATCACCAGATCAGAATCTTCATAACCCCAGCCTTGGAAAAGTTCGTCAAAACCGTTAACCGCCATAAAGTCATTTTTCCATATGGCCAAGTTACAGGTCATGGCTTTTTGCCAGCGGAGCGGGTGTATCAGGCGTAGCGGACCCATGGGCAAGGATATGAGCGGAACGATTCTGTTTATTTTGCCAGTCAGCCAACGGAAAATAAAGTAAGCTTTTGATTGACTATGAAGAGGAATTTTCTCGCTCAGGACTGTTTGAGTGAAGTTTTCGGTTAAAAGCATGCGATTGCCGGGGACGAAGTAGCCCTTGGCGGCTAAGCGGCGATGGACTTTTATAAAATCTGGAAAAACTACGCAGTCGCCATCGAGAAAAAGCAGATAGTCGCCTTGGCTGCGAGCAACTGCTTTATTTCGAATAGTGCCGGCTCTGAAGCCTTGGTCTTCATGATAGATATGCCTGATCGGTATTGGACTGCTGGAGTACCGATTTTTTATCAATTTACGAGTTTCAAACGTTGAGCCATCATCAGCAACAAGAATTTCAAAATTCTGATCTTCTTGGCTTAACAGGCTTTGCAAACTGGCATCCAATGCTTCCGGCCAGTTATAGGTTGTGACAATGACAGAAATCAAACTCATGTCTTTGGCTCCTTGTTCCGTTGCATATCCAGCAATTTCAGATATTTATAATAAGTGCCCTCAGCATTGGATATGGCGAGCATGAGCCCTTGCTGTCCATCCAGAAAAGCGGCCTTTAAACAGTAAGTGCGAAAAAAAGTCCAGAATCCTTTAACTATTGCCTGGAATAATGTGGTTCTTTTGCCAGCCTGATGCAGTTTTTCAGCGCCCAGCGACGAATAACTGTTGATTTTGTGCAGGACTTCTTCAGGGTTTATAAAAGCTTCATGAATCAGCGGTGTTTTTAAGCGCTGGATAGTGCCGTCGACAATAATGCGTTCATGCACCAGATCTTCGGTGAAATGCCCGTGTTCACGTTGAAATAAACGCAGAACATAATCGGGCCACCATCCGCCGTGCCTGATCTGTTTGCCGCAATAGCTTGAAAGACGCGGTATCTCAAAGCCACTGATATGAGCTTGGCTCATGGCCTGCTCAATTTCTTTTCTCAATTCAGGCGTCACCTGCTCGTCGGCATCGATAGACAAGATCCACGGCTGGCTTGCCTTGCTGACGGCGCGCTGTTTTTGAATGCCGAAACCCGGCCAGTCAGTCATGAATACCTTGTCAGTGTAGCGCCGGCAGAGGTCGACCGTATTGTCCTCACTGCCCGAATCCAGAACAATGATTTCATCCGCCCACGCGATAGATTCCAGGCAGCGGACAATATGCGCGGATTCGTTCTTGGTGATAATAACTACGCTAAGCATGGTTTTTTATGGGGCGGCAACGTTGCAAAGCACAGGGCTATCATAGTGATAAACCAGTGCCCTTCGGTAAAGTCGAGCATTGTGGAGTTAAAAAGACTATTGGTGGCAAGCGCCACCAATATGCCTTGCGCCAGCCATTTATATTCATTTGCCAGTTTTAATGAACATTGATATTGACTGAACAAAAAGGCTAAAAATAGCAACAGGCCGGCTATGCCGGTCTGTACGGTAATCATTAAATATTCATTATGGGGATTGTTGGACGCAATATCGGTCTTTGCCGCTACTCTAGCATACTCAACAGGATAACTGCCTGTACCATGACCCAGCCAGGGGGTTTCAGCGATGAGCGTCAGCGAATGTTTCCAGAAAGTTAGTCTTTGTCCCTCGGATGAGTTGGTTCCGCCGCTTTCAGAATGCAGATAATCTTGGGTTTGTGAAAAGCCCTCGTTGATGCGATTGGCTCTATCGGAACAGGTTATGAAGACTAAAAGCAGCGTGACGGTAGCAGTAATTAGCAATGCTGCCTTTTTTGTAGGGAACCGCTGAATATAAAAAAGCATCATTAATAGCAGAAAGATCAACTGTCCGGTGCGACCGGAGACGAGGAAGAATAAATTGTGAATACATAAAATAATCAGAGCGATATAGAGCAACCTGTATTTGCCTGCTTGCAAGGATTTGTGTGCGCAGAAAAAGGCAAAGAAAGCCACTAAAAGGCTGTGAGTAATGCGATTTTTAATGCAGGGGTCCATCGTCGGCTGCATATAATCGATGAAGCCGAAGTAAATGGCATAAGAGCCTAATAACGTCATAACGGACGCAATAATAAAAGCATTCCATGCCCACTGTCTGGTGGATTCGGACTGAAAAAATGGCGGCAAAATGATCAGCAGCAAAAGTTCACGGTATTTGCTGAGTGTGGAAAAGGCACTTTCAGGTGAGTTTGTGCTGTAAGTGACGCCAAAAGCTAAATAAAAAAACAATAATAATGCAAACAGAGCCAGCGGATTTTGCGTTACAAAGATCGGCAAGGATACAAATTGAGCCGAGCTGATCCATAACAGCAGCAATGCTGCGGAAAATACAACAGTTAAGGCGGTGGAAAAAGGCAGGGTTAAAATCAGCAGAATGACGATATAGCTGCCAATGCCGATCATTAATGGCTGAGATTGGAGATACTGTTTTTTAAAGGGCATGGGTTGTTTTCTGTTGTTGGCGTTGCTCTTGCTCTTGATTCAATATCAGCCGGATGGTTTTCTTGATGGCTTCCGGGCTGATATTTTCCAGGCATGCGCTGCGGCTTTGTCGATTTCGATCACAGCCTTCCTGATGGCAGGGCACACAATCGGCAATGCCTTGAATTAAATAAATATTGTTGACTTGCTGATCGCCTAGTTTCCGGAACGGATTTTCGTCACTATCATAATTGGCGGGCCAAGGCGCCCATTTGACAGGATTGGTTGGGCCGTATAATGCAATGACAGGAACGCCCATGGCCGCGGCCAGATGGGTTATGCCCGTGTCGGGACCGATGTATAATTTTGCCTTACTGATAATATCGGCAAGCTGCGATATGGTGGTTTTACCGGCTAAGTTTAAGACCTCAGGCGATAATTGCCGATGAATTTCGTTTACGTAATCAATTTCTTCCGGCGCGGGGCCACCTGATAGCACTACCTTTAAACCGGAATCCTGAAGAAATTGCGCAGTTTCAATCCAGCCATTGATCGTCCATCGTTTATAATGCCACATCGGATAGGCATGAAGAACAGCATAGGTCGAGCGGCCAGAGAGAGGGGGAAGCGCCTGATCGCCAGTCGGTTGCGGAGAAACCAGCGTATAATTTCTGGCGATGCCTAGGAGATCCGCCAGTTTTAAGAGTTGTAGCACGGTGTGCGTATTTTCATCATCAAATTCAGTCCAATATTGAACCAAATAGCGTTTCCATGCTCCTTTTTGATCTTTTCTCGGCACCACAGCAACACGCGTAGATGCAGCTAACAATCCATAAATGAAAGGGCGATCCCCTGTCTGTGTAATGACTGCCAGGCTGTATTTCCTGAATAATTGCGAAACAAGATGTCGGTAATCAGCGCGTGTTGGACGTAGAGGCGTGGTTATTATCCGGTTGATATCTGGGTTTCCTTCTAAGATAGCGGCCGTGTTGTCAAATACCAAAACATCTATTTGCGTCTGCGGATAGGCTTTGCGAAGTGAACGTACTAAGGGCGTTATCAGCAAGACATCGCCAAGATGGCGTAAGGCAATGACCAATATTCTGGAAGGAGGGGCTAGCGATGGATGTTTCTTCATTCAGTGTATGCAATTTTTGAATCTCTTAGCAATACCGCGATATTTTACAGGCTTACTACGGAATGTATAGCTTGCGTTCCAGATGAAACAGGCTGATGAGGGCATCAGGTGGAAGGCTATTACAGTCTTTTTTGTTAAAGAATGGTAATATTTCGCTCATTTAAACATCAGTTACTACTGCCAAAGCATGTGAGTGGTATGAATTATATAAAAGTATGAAAAAAGAATCTGAAGCAAGTATCCAAATATACAAGCGGTTATTGACTTATGTAAAACCGCACCGTGGTTTTTTTGCAATCAGTATTCTAGGTTTTCTGATTTACTCGGCTACTCAGCCATTATTCGCCTCATTAATCAAGCATATTATTGACACCCTGCAGACCGAAGTACGTGAGGGTATGTATTATTTGCCGTTGTTGTTTAGCGGTTTGATTGTGGTGCGAGGACTAGGGGCTTATCTGGGCAATTATTTTCTGGCCAAAGTATCCTGCAGCGTCGTGCATGCCTTAAGATGCGAAATTTTTGATCATTATACTCGTTTGCCCACCGCTTATTTCGACGCGAACAATAGCGGTTATATGATTGCGAGAATCTCTAATAATGTAGGCGAAGTTACTAAAGCGACTACAGATGCGGTGCGCACTTTTGTCAGGGAAGGTTTGACCGCTATAGGTTTATTAGGCTATCTATTCTATTCAAACTGGATGTTGTCGATGGTCTTCGTCGCCATAACGCCGATTATTGCGGTGCTGGTGAGCTACGTCAGTAAGCGGTTACGCAACATCAGCAAGAAAATCCAGCAATCGGTAGGCGATATAACGCATATCACGTCCGAACTGGTAGGCGGCCATCGAATCGTGCGCAGCTATGGCGGCGAGGATTATGAGCGTCGGCGATTTATGAAGAGCAGCCTGGATAATCGGCGGCAATCGCTAAAGCTTGCCACGACGCAGGCCGTGCATAATCCGATCATACAGCTCATCATTGCCGCAGCATTGTCCGGTTTGATGTATATGGCGCTGTTTTTTATGGAGCAGTCCAGCACAGGCGAGTTCGTAGGCTATCTGACCGCGGCATTTCTGTTGCCCAGGCCCGTCAGACAGCTAACGGAAGTTAATGGCGATATCCAAAAAGGTATTGCGGCGGCTGAATCCCTGTTTGATGTTCTGGATGAGCCAACAGAGCAGAATGATGGCACTTATCAATTAGATAAAAGCAAAGGCAAGCTGGAGTTCAGAAATGTATCTTTTAAATATCCCGGAACCAGTGAGCTGGCTCTAAGGAACATCAGTTTCAAGGCTGATCCGGGGCAGACTATCGCACTAGTCGGCGCTTCCGGCGGCGGCAAAAGCACGCTGGCTAATCTCGTTTCCCGTTTTTATACGCATAAGACAGGCGAAATATTGCTCGATGGCGTTGAAATCGATACCTATGAACTAGCGAATTTAAGAAAACAACTGGCATTGGTTAATCAACAAGTCACCTTATTCAATGATACGATAGCCAATAATATAGCTTACGGCGCGCTGGCAAACGCCGACAGAAAAGACATTATTGCCGCTGCAACTGATGCTTATGCAATGGAATTCATTGGCAAGCTGGAGCTGGGGCTTGATACCGAAATAGGTGAAAACGGCGTCAAATTGTCCGGCGGGCAAAGGCAACGATTAGCATTGGCAAGAGCGCTGCTGAAAAATGCGCCGGTCTTGATACTGGATGAGGCAACGTCGGCGCTGGATACCGAGTCGGAACGCTTTATACAGGCAGCCCTGCAAATAGTCATGCGCAATCGGACAACGCTGGTGATAGCTCATAGACTATCAACCATAGAAAATGCGGATATGATTCTGGTTATCGATCATGGTCAAATCGTGGAAAGAGGTACGCATCAGGAACTCATTAAAAAAAATGGGGCTTATGCTCGCTTGCATCAGATGCAGCACAGGAATGACCGGAAACAAGCGGTTGTCAATTAATTGCCT
>CAYPJI010000024.1:0-13774 GCA_964411045.1 uncultured Methylobacter sp.
CGAATTTTTATCAAGTTGCCAAATCAAAAAATTAGTAAATCTAACAAAATGATACCCCATTTTCAATCATTTTGGGTAATGAAGAAACAAAACAACATTTCCACTGATTGCGAGCCTAAAAGCAGTCGGTTGCAGTGGGTTTCTGCTTAAGCGTACGGAGATAAATAAAGAATGTTAAATCGGCCAAAGCCTTTGGTATTACTGATCCTTGACGGGTTCGGTTATTCGCAGGACAAAGAATACAATGCGATTGCAATGGCTAATACGCCCTGCTGGGATAGACTGCAGCGCGATTATCCCATGACTTTGCTGAATTGTTCCGGAAATGTCGTGGGACTGCCTGACGAGCAAATGGGAAATTCGGAAGTAGGGCATCTTCATATCGGAAGTGGTCGTTATGTGCCTCAGGATCTATCATTGGTCAATAATGCCGTAAAAGACGGCAGTTTTTTTTCAAATCCAGTGCTTTGTCGAGCCGTAGATACCGCTAAAGAGTCAAACAAGGCGTTACACATCCTGGGGCTATTGTCTCCAGGCGGTGTACACAGTCATGAGGACCAGATTCTGGCGATGGTTGAACTCGCCGCCAGACGCGGCTTGAGTAAAATTTATATGCACGCATTTTTGGATGGACGGGACGTACCGCCTAAGAGTGCCGCGTCATCGTTGCAATTGCTGGAAGCAAAATTCGCTGAATTGGGCGTAGGATGCATAGCCTCGATTACCGGACGGTTTTATGCCATGGATAGAGATAATCGTTGGGAGCGCGTAAAAGGCGCCTATGATTTAATCACAAAAGGCGAGGCGGGTTTTTATGTCGATTCGGCCATGGAGGGTTTGGAGTCAGCTTATAGCAGAGGAGAAACTGACGAGTTTGTTTCCCCGACTGCTGTTTTGGGGGGCAATCATCAGCCCATAGTCCTGGACCCTGATGATTCCATTGTTTTTATGAATTTCCGTGCGGATCGTGCGCGTGAAATCAGCCGGGCTTTAACGGAAATAAATTTTGATGCTTTTGACAGAGGCCGTGAACCTCATAAAGGCTATTTCGCAACTTTAACCGAGTACCATCAGGACTTTGATTTCGAAGTGGCTTTTCCTTCCATTGATATAAAGAATAGCTTGGGAGAAGTGCTGTCCAATTTAGGCATGAGGCAGTTAAGGTTGGCTGAAACCGAAAAATATGCACATATCACCTTTTTCCTGAATGGCGGCATAGATACGCCTTTTCCTGGAGAAGACAGAATATTAGTGCCGTCTCCCAAGGTCAAAACGTATGACCTGCAGCCTGAAATGAGTGCGCCGGCGGTGACTGAGCATTTGGTGGAAGCCATTACGGGCGGAAAATATGATGTGATTATCTGCAACTATGCCAATTGCGATATGGTGGGGCATACCGGCGTGATCGATGCGGCAATTAACGCGGTTGAAGCCGTCGACGCTTCATTACAACGCATTGTAGATGCATTGCTGACAGTAGGCGGACACCTGCTGTTGACTGCTGATCATGGCAATATCGAGCAGATGGTTGATAGAGAGACAGGGCAGCCTCATACCGCTCATACTACCAATCCAGTGCCTCTGGTCTATGTGGGCGGCGACAAGCCATTAGCCTCTGGCGGCAGCTTGTCTGATTTGGCGCCGACCATGCTGGCTATTTTAGGCATTGCGCAACCCATTGAAATGACTGGTAGATCGCTTCTTAAATCTGTTTAACCTGTGAATGAGAAAAAAGATAGTTTTTTGTTTTTTGCTGAGTGCGTTTATAAGTCAGGCTGTCGCTGACGTTTCGCAAAAAAGCAAGGAACTGGATGATGTTCAGTCTGATATCAGAGCTGTCGAGCAAAATATGGAACGTATCCAGCAGGAAAAAGATACGTTAACTGCTCAATTGGCGGATATTGAAAGAAAATATGGAGAGGCAGTCGCTTTATTGAAAGAGCTGCAAGAACAAATTGATCAGAAGCGGCAAAATCTGAGTCAGACCCAACTGAACATACAGAACTATCAAGACGAAGTAAAAAAACATAATAGAGAACTGGCAGGTCAGATAAAAGCAGCCTATGCGATGGGGCAAAAAGAAAAGCTGAAGCTAATGCTAAATCAGCAAGACCCCGCCTTATCAAGCCGGATGATGGTATATTACAATTATCTTAATAAGGCTCGCTTAAAGAAACTGGCGGACATCGACGAGGCCTTAAGGCATCTAAGTCAGTTGGATAAACAAAAAATAGAAGAAACTGAACTTTTAGAACAAAAACTGGAACAAAAGAAGGCAGAGCAAACAGCTTTGGCTGATGTCAGAAAACGGAGAAATGACGTACTGATACAATTAAGCCGGGATTTTTCCTCAAATGAACAGCAATTAAATAGCCTGAAAGAAAACGAAAATGAGTTGATGGCTCTGATTGCCTCATTGCAGGGGGGGCGAACTGATGAGTTCGCTCTTGATGCCAACCAGGCAGAGTCTGCCAGGAATGAAGAAGATCTTCTGGCTCTTGAGAACGATTCGACTAACGACCAGGATGGGGCTGCTGAAATTAAGGCGGATTTTTCTAAGCTTAAAGGCGACTTTTCCTTACTCAAAGGCCGATTGTCTTGGCCGGTCGAGGGGAGGTTGGTGCAGAAGTTCGGCAGTCCGCGCTCGGAGGGGCTTTGGGATGGCGTATTAATCGAGGCTCGAGAAGGCACCGAAATACATGCCGTCACCAAAGGAGAAGTCGTCTATGCGGAGTGGCTCCGGGGCTACGGTTTGTTGACTATCATTGATCATGGCAAGGGGTATATGTCCCTTTATGCTTTCAATCAGAGTCTTTACAAGCGTGTCGGTGAATGGGTAGATGCGGGTGAGATTATCGCTTCCGTAGGGCAGAGTGGCGGGCGTAGCCAGCCTGGGTTATATTTTGGAATACGCAAGCAAGGCAAGCCGGTCGATCCTCTTGAATGGTGTCGGAAAGTAAGCCAGGATCAAGTTAGTTAATCATTGGATAATATTTTAGGAAATCGTATTCGGAGTTTTAAGATACATGCTAAAAAAGAAGAGCGTTTTTATATTGTTCCTGGGCATTATGTTGGGTGTTTTTGTAGGCACCTGTGGCAGCGTCTTTGCTGATCGGGATAATGCAGAGGTTGCCACTGATACTGAAACACTGCCATTCGAAGATTTGCGGACATTCACGGAAATTTTTGGTCGGATCAAGCGGGATTATGTAGAGCCTGTTTCTGATAAAAAATTACTGGAAGATGCGATTCGCGGCATGTTGTCCGGGCTTGATCCTCACTCGGCCTATCTCATTGCAGAAGAGTATCAGGAGTTAAAGGAAGGTACTACAGGGCAATTTGGCGGCCTGGGTATAGAAGTAACGATGGAAAACGGCTTCGTTAAAGTGGTTTCGCCAATTGACGATACGCCTGCGCAAAGAGCGGGTATAAAAACCGGCGATCTTATTGTCCGGCTTGATGATCAGCCGGTTAAGGGCATGTCCTTGAATGACGCGGTTAAAATCATGCGAGGCGAGCCGGGCAGCAAGATTTTGCTCACGGTTGTGCGAGAAGGGGAGGAAGCGCCTCTGAAAATAACCATAACCCGAGACATAATAAAAGTTAAAAGCGTAAAAAGCCGGATGCTGGAAAAAGACTATGGCTATGTGCGTATCAGCAGTTTTCAATCCAGAACGGGAGAAAGTCTTAAAGAAGCTATCGCCGATCTGAGAAAGGAAAATGCGAGCAATTTAAAAGGCTTGGTGCTGGATTTAAGAAATAACCCCGGAGGCGTGTTGAATGCGGCTGTGGAAGTAAGCGATGCGTTCATTAAAAGCGGGCTTATTGTTTATACTGAAGGACGTATTGAGAATTCTGAAATGCGATTCAATGCTTCTCCTGATGATATTATCGAAGGCGCGCCAATTGTCGTGCTGATTAACGCGGGTTCTGCATCGGCTTCTGAGATCGTAGCCGGCGCCTTGCAGGATCAAAAACGAGCGGTCATCATCGGCGAGAAATCGTTCGGCAAGGGATCGGTTCAGACTATATTGCCTACAAGCAATGGCGCGGCAGTTAAATTGACTACTGCGCGGTACTACACTCCGTCAGGAAGATCTATTCAGGCTGAGGGTATTGAGCCGGATATTGCTTTGGCTCGAGTAAAACTGGAGTCAGTGGATAAGTCGGAATTCACGCCTGTGAAAGAATCGGATTTGTCGCATCATTTAACGAATGGGAACAAGCGTAAAGATGGGAAAACGAATGTAGAGCAGACGGAAAAGGTTAAGGAAGAAATCCTGGAGCTCAAAGATTATGCAGTACATGAAGCACTGACCTTATTGAAAGGCATCAGCATCATGCATAGATAATCATTAGTCCGGTTTGATATTCTGATAAAAAGCCGCCCTTCAGGCGTTGCCTGAAGGGCGGCTTTTTTTATGCCAAAATTAAAACCATAAAAATTCTGAAGAATTGTGCCAGTACAGATTGGCGGCGCCCAAAGATACGCTGGCGATTTTATGTTTGAGCGAAGCGTATTCGCCGCATGACTCCCGGATGATCGAGTCGGTTGGCGGAGGGCTGGATGGGGTCGAGGATGTGAAAAGGTCAGGTGGGCATGATGATGCCCACCTTGCTATATTTTAATTGGTGGATTTTTGATAAATGACTGTAAAGTCATTTAGCGTAGACACAGCCGCAGGCAGGTCTTCAGTTTTTTCAAGACTGAATGCATTGATGCCGACACGCGATAAATAAAATATCTGGTCCGGCATATAATGTCCTGTCGCTCTGATTTCGCCTGTATATTGATAGCGATTTCTAAGCAGCCATGCATGAGAAAATGCGCGTCCGTCAGCAAAAGCAGGAAAGCTCAGTTCAATCAATTCAATTTTTTTCAGGTCTTCGGCAATATCGTCAACCGAGTCAGAGGGCTCTAGCCTAACGCCTACCTTTCCATCATGATGCAACAGTTGCTGCTTGTCTTTATTCCAGCGCGCCAGTGAAACGCTGATGTTGCCGGTTTTCAGTTCGGCATCATCAGAAATATAACTCCAGCTGTCATCAATGATCTGCTTGTCTTTAATTATCTGCATAGACTTCTTCTTTGAATGGGGTGATTCCGGCCCGTTTTACCATGTTCAGGAATGATTCATCGTCCAGGCGCTGTTTGACATAGACGTCAAGAATAGTCGTCACCACTTTGGCTACCTGGTCTTTGGCAACAGCGGGACCTAATCGTTCGCCAATTGCGGCTTCATTTTCCGAAGATCCGCCTAGCGTCAATTGATACCATTCAACGCCCTTTTTATCAACGCCCAGGATGCCGATGTGTCCGACGCTTTGGTGCGCGCAGCCGTTCATGCAGCCGGACATGTTGATTTTTACATCGCCTATGTCATGGATGTAGTCCATATTATCCAAGGCCTCATTGATTTCTTTGGCAATGCTGATGGAACTGGCATTGGCCAGTGAGCAAAAGTCAAGGCCTGGGCAGCAGATTATATCAGTCACAGTGCCAATGTTAGGCGTGGCCAGTTTCAGCGCGTCCAGTTTCTGCCATAGTGAGAATAAATCCGCTTGTCTGACATCGGCGAATACCAGGTTCTGTCTATGGGTGCTCCGGATCAGTCCGAAGCTGTATTGATCCGCCAGGTCTGCAACCGCATCAAGCTGCGTATCTGTCATATCGCCGGGAGGAGAGTCCGGGGCTTTAAGCGACAGGAAAGTAATACGGTAGCCCGGCACTCTATGATTAAGGGTGTTATGTTTAACCCAGGTGGCGAAGGCTTTGTTTTCCTGTTGATGCTGCGCAAAGCTGGCGTCTTCCGCGGCGTTGGAGTCGTAGGCAGGCGGGGTAAACTGGGCTTTTATCGCTTCAATCCGCTCGACGCTAAGTTCCAGATTGTCCCTAATCTGCAGCCATTCTTTCTCAACTAGCTTGGTAAACTCTTCCAGTCCGGTTTCTTTAACCAGAATCTTGATGCGCGCTTTATATTTATTATCACGGCGCCCATACAAATTATATATACGCAGTATGGCTTCCAGATAAGACAGTAAATGCCTCTTTTCCAGGTAAGGTCTTATCACTTGGCCGATAATAGGGGTGCGGCCTAAGCCGCCGCCAACGAGCACTTGAAAGCCTACTTCACCTGCATCGTTTTTGACTAGATGCAACCCTATGTCATGAAATTGAGTAGCGGCCCGGTCAAGCTTGGCGCCACTGACTGCAATCTTGAATTTGCGCGGCAGATAGGCGAATTCAGGATGCAAGGTAGTCCATTGTCGAATGATCTCACAATAAGGGCGAGGATCTTCAAGCTCATCAGTACAAACGCCGGCCAAGTGATCTGAAGTCGTGTTTCTCAGACAGTTGCCGCTCGTTTGAATGGCGTGCATTTGAACACTGGCCAGCTCTTCGAGAATGTCGGGAATTCTTTCCAGTTGCGGCCAGTTAAATTGGATATTTTGACGGGTCGTAAAATGACAATAGCCTTTGTCGTATTCGCGTGCAATATGCGCCAGTTTGCGAAACTGTTTGGAGGAAAGCAGGCCATAGGGCCCGGCTATTCGCAGCATTGGAGAGTGAGTTTGAATATAAACGCCATTCATCAATCTCAATGCGCGAAATTGATCGTCAGATATTTCGCCTTTTAAAAAACGCTCGGTTTGCCTTCTGAACTGGGCTACGCGTTCTTCAATAAGAGTTTGGTCGTCTTCGTTATACTGATACATGGATAGTGTATTTGTTATGCCCGTCGGGCCCGTATTCAAGAATGATTATCATATACTGCGAGCTATAAAATGACAAAGATTATTATATGATGATAGTATTGCCGGTTAAGATTCGGTCAGTGTTTATTAACTACTAAAAAATTAGGGGGTTATTTTGTTGCGGTTTTTCTTTCTTCTATTATCGATACTGGCATTGCCCGAAATGGCGATGGCAGCCGAAAAAATTGAAACGCTTGGGCTGACAGGGACAGAGCGTGGCATTTACACGGTTCTGGTCTTTATTATCGCCTATGGTTTTGTTATGGCTGAGGAATTTACGCATATGCGTAAGTCCAAGCCGGTCATTCTGGCGGCAGGCATTATTTGGGCGCATGCTGCTGTTTTGGCCTCTCAAGCAGGCGTTTCAGCAAAAGATATGCATGAAGCTTTCGAACACAATTTGAAAGAATACGGTGCATTGATGTTATTCCTTTTGGTTGCGATGACTTATATCAACGCAATGACGGAACGGAATGTGTTTGAAGCCTTGAGATCCTGGCTGGTAAGAAAACAGTTCGGATACCGTCAACTGTTTTTGATTACTGGCGTGATTACTTTCTTTTTGTCCGCTATAGCGGATAACCTGACTGCCGCATTATTGGTCGGAGCGGTAGTTATGGCAGTAGGTGCTGATAATGCGAAGTTTGTCAGCCTTGGCTTCATTAATATCGTTGTTGCGGCTAATGCGGGCGGCGCTTTCAGTCCTTTCGGCGACATTACTACGCTGATGGTCTGGCAGGCAGAATATGTCCAGTTCTTCGACTTCTTCAAGCTTTTCATACCTTCAATGGTGAACTACGGCGTTCCGGCGGCATTTATGTATTTTGCCGTGCCCGATGAGCAACCTCAGGCTACCAGTGAAAAAGCGGTGCAGTTAAAGCCCGGCGCGATCCAGGTTTGTGTATTATTCCTATTGACGATTGTTACAGCGGTAAGCTTTCATCAGGTTCTGCACTTGCCTCCATTTATGGGCATGATGGTTGGTCTTTCCGCATTGATGATTTATGGATACCGCATCAACATCATGTATTCATCACAAGGCCAGCCGTTTGATATTTTTAATAAAGTGCGCGAAGCTGAATGGGATACCTTATTCTTCTTCTTCGGCGTTGTGTTTGCTGTGGGCGGATTGGGATACATCGGCTATCTTGAATTGCTGTCAGGTGCTTTATACGATGGTTTGGGACAGACAACTGCCAACATCCTGGTTGGTCTAATCTCAGCGGTTGTTGATAATATCCCTGTCATGTTTGCAGTGCTGAATATGAATTTGGATATGAATCTTTATCAGTGGTTGCTGGTTACCCTGACTGCTGGCGTAGGCGGTTCCTTGCTGTCAGTGGGTTCAGCTGCGGGCGTAGCATTGATGGGTCAATCCAATCATAAATACACCTTCTTCAGTCACTTGAAATGGACGCCAGCGATTGCTGCCGGTTATGTCGGAAGTATCGTTGTTCATTACCTGATTAATGGCTGAAATTTCTAGCAAGCACCGCATGAAAATGCGGTGCTTTCTCGCTGGCAAGGTCAATGGCAGCTGAAAAAAGTTGGCGGTCGGCCTTTTCTGTTTACGCTCAGCCGCGCGTGCTGAGCATGATGCTTCTCGGTTTTTCAGCCGGTTTGCCTTTTCTATTAGTCTTTTCCACGTTATCCGCCTGGTTAAGGGACGAGGGCGTGACTCGTTCCGTCATCGGTTTTTTTAGCTGGGTGGGACTGACTTATTCAATAAAAATATTCTGGGCTCCTGTGATCGACAGGCTGCGACTGCCTCTGTTCACTAGGCTATTGGGTAAAAGGCGAGGCTGGATGCTGCTTGCTCAATTGGGAATCATGGCTGGTCTGGCAGGTATGGCGAGTTCGGATTCGCACACGCAATTACAACAGATTGCTTTATTTGCCGTATGGGTGGCATTTTGCTCGGCTACACAAGATGTCGTTATTGATGCCTACCGCATTGAGGCTGTCAAACCGGAATACCAGGGCGCAATGGCGGCAACTTATGTGCTAGGGTATCGGGTTGCGTTGCTGGTATCTGGCGCGGGCGCTTTTTATATTGCGGATTATTCGAGCTGGAAATTGGCTTACTTTGCTATGGCGGCAGCAATGCTTGTCGGCATAGTCACGACGCTCTGTTTAAGCGAGCCTGAGCACAAGCAAGCTAAATCCGTGGAAACCCTTGAGAGTAAGCTTGAGACGGCATTGGGTGTGAAAAAACGCCAGAATGTCTGGCAGCGTATGCTGGCAGGTATTTCCGATGCTGTTTTGAGTCCGTTTGTGGAGTTTTTCAGCCGCAACGGCGCCGTTGGTCTGTTGATTCTGACGCTTATTGCAGTTTACAAGATGAGCGATATCACAATGGGGGTAATGGCGAATCCGTTTTATCTTGATTTGGGTTTTAGTAAAAAAGAGATTGCTGAAATCAGCAAGGTTTTTGGTTTTTTTATGACTATTGCTGGCGCAACCTTGGGCGGCTTGCTAGTGGTAAGATACGGTGTTATGCGCCCCTTGCTGTTAGGTGCGGTTATAGTGGCGAGTACTAATCTGCTATTTGCTGTTTTGGCGATCAGTGAGCCTAGCCTATGGTTGTTGGCAGGTGTAATAAGTGCCGATAATTTAAGCGGCGGTATAGCGACATCTGTTTTTATTGCGTATCTTTCGAGTCTGACAAACACAGCCTATACCGCCACACAGTATGCTTTATTCAGTTCCCTGATGACATTGCCGGCGCAGCTTTTGGGTGGTTTGTCCGGTATTATTGTTGATACTTACGGCTATTATGTATTTTTTATTTACGCGTCAGTTGTAGGTTTGCCGGCTATTATTCTGGTGCTGGTACTGATGCGTTATCAATATTTGACTCAAGCTCGTAATCATAGTCCATAATAAGCGGCGCATGATCGGAGAAGCGTTCTTCTTTATAAATTGATACGGCCTTCACTTTGTCTTTGAGTCCGGCGCTAATGATCTGATAATCAATACGCCAGCCTACGTTTTTCTTCCAGGCTTGGCCTCTGTGCGACCACCAGGTATATTGCTCGGCTTCTTGATTAATCAGTCTGAAAGCGTCCAGCCAGTGATTGCTGGCGAATAACTGGGTCAGCCACGCTCTTTCTTCCGGCAAAAAACCAGAATTTTTCTGATTGCCTCGCCAGTTTTTTAAGTCGATCTCTTTATGGGCAATGTTCCAGTCGCCACAGATAATGTAATCTCTCCCGCTTTGCGTGCACTCTTGCAGATAGGGCTGAAAGCGATCCATGAATTTAAACTTTACTTGCTGCCGCTCCTCTCCGGAGGTGCCGGATGGCAAGTAAAGCGATATCACGCTGAGTTTGCCGAATCGCGCCTCAATAAAGCGGCCTTCTGCATCGGTGTCGGGCCAGCCTATGCCTCTTATAATTGTATCGGGCTGTTTTTTGCTGTAGATCGCCACGCCGCTATAGCCCTTTTTCTCCGCGTCATGATAGAAGCAGTGATAACCTGCCGGGCAGAAGATGTCGGGGTTTAGCTGGTATAGCTGGGCTTTTGTTTCTTGTATGCAGATGATGTCGGCATTTTGTAAGTGCATCCATTTAAAAAAACCCTTGCTTTCAGCAGAGCGGATGCCGTTAGCATTTAGTGTAATAATGCGCATGCGTATAAATTGAGTTGCGGTTTTAGTATGAAAAACGTATTATACGGGGTTCTTCAATAAGTATGTAGCCCGTCCATGGGTAATGTGAAAGTGATATGAAACCAGAAATTCATCCTGAATATAAACAAATTACCGTAACATGTGGTTGTGGTAATACATTTGAAACGGGTTCTGTATTAAAAGGTGACTTGCAAATAGAGGTTTGCTCCTCATGTCACCCTTTCTATACAGGCAAACAGCGCGTTGTCGATACAGCAGGTCGCGTTGATAAATTCCGTAAAAAATACGGCAAATAACTCTTTGGTTTTTTGTTCCGGCAGCCTATGGATATAGCTCAGTAATTTCAGAAAACGCTGGCTGTATCTAAGCTTTAGAAAAACCGTTCAATTATTAAATATATAGTAGCGGTAGAGATAGTTACAAATCAAAAAAAACTGGGGTTGTTCTTATGGCCCCAGTTTTAGTTCTCAATATTTGTATCTTGCACATCAGAGTATTCTAAAACAGAGCTTCAATCGGTTTCTCATGAGGCTGACTATAGCCACTGGGTAAATCTTCAAACACTGGCGCGGATTGATTGGGTGCGTGCTCGGCCTGAAAAAATTCCCATATCCCATTTCGGCTTCCCTCGGGCGCTAGCAGACCTGTTTGAGGATCAATAAATGCCTTTACTATGCCTTCAGGCGCTTCAAGGGGAACTTCAGGTGTGTTTTTCAGCGCTGTTTGCATAAATTCTATCCACATCGGCAAAGCAGTGGCGCCGCCTGTTTCAAGATTTCCTAATGACGCATAGTTGTCAAATCCAACCCATGCTGTAGCTGCGATGGAAGGGGTATATCCATTGAACCAAGCGTCGCGCTGTTCGTTGGTTGTACCCGTCTTGCCGGCAAGATCCTGCCTTTCCAGAACTTTTGCGCGAGTTGCCGTGCCATGTTGAACAACGTCTCTTAACAAGGAATTCATAAGAAAATTAATTCTTGGTGAAATAATCCGCAGGGCATAGGTTTTATTCAATTCCTGGCTGCTATCGCACGACGGGCAAGCAATTCTGGGTTTTGCCTGATAGATGACTTTGCCCTCATTGGATTCAATACGTTCAATGAGATAGGGTTTAATAAGAAAACCGCCATTAGCGAATGCGGCGTAAGCTCTTGCCATTTGTAGGGGTGATGCATAGCCGCTGCCTAATGCTAGAGAGAGGCTTTTGGGCAATTGCTCATGGGTAAAGCCAAAACGCAAAGCCGTGGAGACGGCTTTTTCAATGCCTATTGCTTTCAAAAGGCGAATGGAAATAATGTTTCTCGAGTGGGTTAACGCAGTTCTAATGCTGGTGGGGCCAAAAAACTTTCGGTTGTAATTTTCAGGCCGCCATTCCTCGTTTTCCTGGCTTTGATCCTCAACGACAATGGGGGCGTCGTTAATAAAACTGGTAGTGGTATAGCCTTCTTCTAGCGCCGCGGTGTAAATGATGGGTTTAAAGCCCGATCCCGGCTGTCTTTTGGCTTGGGTGGCGCGATTGTATTTGTTGTGAGAGAAGTCGAAACCGCCGGATAATGCCAGGATTGCACCATTGATGGGATTTATTGAAACAAAAGCCCCTTCTGCTTTGGGTACTTGAGTTAAAGCCCAGGTATCGTTTTTCAATTGACGGACTCGAATGATGTCTCTGGGCTTTAGAAAGCTTTTTACTGCATTCTGAGCCCATTTTATATTTTCCCAGGGAATTTCAATGGTGACATTATCTTGAAGCCTGGCCGTAGCCGTATTTTTATTTATATTTACAATAAAGGCTGGCCGGGTATCGCCGATAATGGGAATCTCTCTGAAATTGTTGACTGTATTGATGCTCGCATGAGGTGTCGAATGATATCCGTGACGCTCATCATAAGCGTGCAATGTATTTCTAAGCGCCTGATCAGCCGCTGTCTGCAATGATGAGTCGATCGTTGTGTAGACTTTAAAACCCGATGTATACGCTTCTTCGCCGTATTTATCGAAAAGCTTTTGTCTGACCATCTCAGCTAAGTAGGGCGCTGAAAGCTCAGGTAATACGTATTGCAGTTTCGCGGTTGAAGGCTGATTGGCGGCGTTTTCAAATTCCTGCCGAGTTATATAGTTAAGCTCAAGCATCCTTCGTAAAACATAATTGCGCCTTTGCAGCGCCCGAGTCTCATTGGTGATCGGATTATACGCCGATGGGGCTTTAGGCAAACCGGCAATCATGGCATGTTCGGCAAGCGTCAGCTGATTAAGGGCTCTGCCGTAATACGTCTGGGCTGCGGCCGCGATGCCATAGGCTCTATGCCCCATGTAGATCTGGTTCAAATAAAGCTCAAGGATCTGCTTCTTTGAATATTCGTTTTCTATTTTTAGCGCCAGAATAATTTCTTTTATTTTCCGGATATACGTTTTTTCTCTGCCAAGCAGAAAATTACGCGTGACCTGCATAGTGATCGTACTGCCGCCTTGTCTTTTTTTTCCGGTCAAGGCCAATTGTATGGCGGCTCGCAATAAGCCCTTATAGTCAACGCCGGGATGCTTAAAGAAGCGTTCATCTTCGGCTGCCAGAAAAGCATCAATAAGCTGCTCGGGAGCCTCGTCAATTTTGATTGGAGTGCGCTTTTTCTCTCCGAATTGAGCAATGAGAAGATTATCTTTGCTGTAAATGCTGAAAGGGATCTGATACTGAACATTGTGCAGGGCTTTTATGTCCGGCAGGTCCATTGATAATTTTTGATACAGCAAATAGCCGGCGAGCGCTAAGCAGGCGCTGATCGCTATAAAAAAAGCAATCAATCCCATCAAAATTTTTCCGCACAGCATTTTTATAGTCACAAGCAAGCCTGAATAAAATCTACGTTATAGAGGAACTACAGCTTATCAAGAATAACAAGATCTTCCAGTTAAATGCCGATTGCAGCAATCTTCGCTCGAGTATAGTGGAACCGGTCACACAAATAAATCGGATATTTTGCTCATCAAAATAAAAAAATAAAAAACACTACTATACTTCTGACAGTGATTAGTTTTTTGACTGCTGAACATACAAGAGACGGGCTTTCAATTTATGCAATACATTCATAATCAAGTTTTCCGAGAGTTAATTCATGAGTTGGTTTAATCAAAAACAGAATGCTGTTCTTGGTGTTGATGTAAGTACAGCTGCAGTAAAGTTACTGGAATTGAGCAAAGTCGGGGCTCGTTACCGGGTCGAAAATTATGCGGTAGCGTCTTTGCCGCAAGACGCCATCATTGATAAAAATATCGCCAATATCGATGTTATAGCTGATGCCATAAAAGTTGCATTAAAGCAGTCCGGGTCAAAGCTCAAGCAAGCGGCTGTAGCAGTTGCCGGTTCGGCTGTCATGACAAAAATTATAACCATGC
>CAYPJI010000024.1:13784-15891 GCA_964411045.1 uncultured Methylobacter sp.
TGAGGCTGATCAATACATACCTTATTCCCTTGATGAGGTTAATCTCGACTTTGAAGTGCAAGGCGAAAATGAAAATAATCCGGACATGGTCGATGTGCTGCTTGCCGCCTCAAGAAAGGAAAATGTGGATGATCGGGTTGAGGCATTGGCAAAAGCCGGTTTGAAGGCCAGAGTGGTCGATGTAGAGGCATTCGCGATGGAAAACGCATTTGCATTGCTCGCCGATCAATTGCCGGATTCATTAGAAGGACGAACCATCGCCATCGCCGACATAGGGGCAACAATGGCCACCTTAAACGTTCTTCATGATTGCCGCACCGTATATACGAGGGAACAAGGGTTTGGAGGAAGGCAGCTGACTGAAGAAATTCAGCGCAGATATGGTTTGTCTTATGAAGAAGCCGGCTTGGCAAAAAAACACGGTGGATTGCCGGACAATTACGCCACTGATGTACTTGAGCCGTTTAAAAGGGCTATGGTGCAGCAAATTGCTCGGTCATTACAGTTCTTTGTCTCGTCAAGTGCGAATAGAGGCATCGACAGCATCATTCTGGCTGGCGGTTGCGCTTCAATTCCCGGTGTGGAAAAGCTGGTTGAACAAAGCTTAGGCGTGCCTACCTACATTGCCAATCCTTTCATCAACATGGCCTTATCCAATCGAGTGAAACCGCAGGCATTGAGTAATGATGCTCCGGCAATGATGATTGCCTGCGGGTTGGCATTAAGGAGCTTTGACTAATGACAAAGATCAATTTACTTCCTTGGCGCGAAGAGCTACGTAAGCAAAAGAAGCAGGATTTTATAAATGTGATTGTCTTATCCGTTCTGCTCACGATTGCTGTTCTTGGGTTGGTTCACTTCTATATTGAAGGGCTGAAAGAATACCAGGAGCGAAGAAATAAAATGCTGCAGGATGAAATAGCGTTGCTGGACAAAAAAATTCAGGAAATCAAGGATATTGAAGAGAAAAAAAGCAAGTTGCTGGCAAAAATTGATGTGATTCAGCGATTGCAGGAAAGTCGTCCGGAGATTGTGCATTTATTTGATGAAATCGCTAGAACGACACCTGAAGGCGTTTTTCTTACCAAATTCACCCAAGCCGCATCCGATCTGGCTTTTGATGGCAAGTCGCAATCGAACGCGAGAGTTTCCGCTTTCATGCGCGCGATAGATATATCCCCTTGGCTGCAAATGCCGAAGCTTGATGTGATTCAGTCGAAGGACAAAACCAATTCTGAACAGTTAAGTGATTTCACAATGCATGCGAAGCAGGGCAAGCAAAAGGCCGAAGACGTGAATGGGGAGGTGACCAGTGAATCTGTCAGACATTAATTGGGATTTTAACGCGGCCGGCACATGGCCATCACCCATCAAGGCGGCAATCGTTTTGCTGATATGTTCTGTAGTGGCCGGCGGAGGTGTTTACTATGACACCGTTGACCAGTTAGCGGAGCTTGAAAATATTGAGCAGCAGGAGAAGGACTTAAGGCTCACGTTTGAAACGAAACAAAAAAAAGCGGTCAATCTCCAGGATTACCGAGATCAGTTAGCGCAAATTGAAGTTTCATTACATGAAATGCTCAGGCAGATGCCCACCAAGGAAGAAGTTGCAAGCCTGCTCATTGATATTTCACAGACAGGATTGGCGAGCGGTCTGGAATTCAGATTGTTTAAACCGGCCGCTGCCGTGAACAAAGATTTCTACTCGGAGTTGCCGATTAATATTGAGGTAATAGGGAAGTACGAGGAATTGGGCTTGTTTGCAAGTGGGGTGGCTGCTCTGCCCAGAATTGTTACCGTGCATGATGTCAATATTGTTCCTATCGATAAAAACAAAGGCAAAGATAAAGACAAGTATGAAGCGGGCGACATGTTGATGAATGCGACGATAAAGACTTATAACGAAAACGTTGATAAAGCGGTCTCAAGCGTCAAGAAGAGAAGGGGGAAAAAATAATGGGACGCAAAAGTTTGCCGTTATTGATTAGCAGGCGGACGGGTACACAGATAAGCTGCGCCGTTTTTCTCATTCTGTTGGCAGGTTGCGGAAATGACGATTTCTCAGATCTGAATCGTTATATCTCCGAAGTGAAAGCCAGACCTAAGG
>CAYPJI010000025.1:0-1515 GCA_964411045.1 uncultured Methylobacter sp.
TCGATGCCGGGCATGATGGATACGATCCTTAACCTGGGACTGAATCAAATCACATTGGAAGCGCTGATAGAAGCAACACAAGACCCGCGCTTCGGCTTTGACGCCTATCGCCGTTTTATTCAGCTGTTCGGCAAAGTCGCCCTGGGCATAGACGATGAAAAATTCGACGTGCATTTCGAAAACATCAAACGTCAGGCCGGCGTCAAGACAGACACCGATTTGGCCGCGGATGACCTGAAACAGATCTGCGAACTGTTTTTACAGGTGGTGCGCGACGAAACCGGACGGCCGTTTCCCGAAGACGTGTATGAACAGTTGGAACTGTCCATTAAAGCCGTATTCAATTCCTGGATGGGCAAACGCGCCGTCGATTACCGGCGCGAATTCCGCGTTACGCCGGAAATGGCGAACGGCACGGCCGTGAATATCGTGGCGATGGTGTTCGGCAATATGGGCAATGACAGCGCGACCGGTGTCGGCTTTACGCGCAATCCGGGCACCGGCGCCAATGAAATGTATGGCGAATATCTGGTCAATGCCCAGGGCGAGGACGTCGTGGCCGGCATCCGCACGCCCAGGCCGGTCCAGGAAATGGCCGCGGAAATGCCGGATATGTACCGGCAGCTGGTTGAACTGCGCGATAAGCTCGAAAACCATTACCGCGAAGTTCAGGACTACGAGTATACGATTGAACGCGGCGTACTTTACTGCCTGCAAACCCGCAATGGCAAAATGAACGCTACGGCCATGGTCAAAACCTCCGTTGACATGGCCAATGAAGGACTGATTGACAAGGAACGGGCGCTGTTGCGCATCGATCCGGAACTGCTGGAACAATTGCTGCACCCGCAACTGGACCCGAACAATAAAATACCGCCATTGACACAGGGGCTGCCGGCATCGCCGGGCGCCGCCTGCGGCAAATGCGTATTTGACGCCAATATCGCCGAAATGATGGGCCGGGCCGGCGAAAAAGTCATTCTGCTGCGCGAGGAAACCAACCCTGAGGACATCCACGGCTTTTTTGCCGCCCAGGGCATACTGACCAGCCGGGGCGGCAAAACTTCCCATGCCGCGGTGGTCGCGCGCGGCATGGGCAAAGCCTGCGTGGCCGGCGCCGAAGATATCAAAATCGATGTCAAGTCCCGCCAGGCCATCGTCGGCCATGTCCATATACAGGAAGGCGACATCATTACCATCGATGGCGGCTCCGGCCTGATTTATCTGGGCGAGATCCCGACCGTCACGCCCTCTGTTTCCGGCGATCTCCAGACTTTGTTAGCCTGGGCCGATCACTATGCTGAATTGAAGGTATACGCCAATGTCGATACGCCGGCCGGCGCCCGGCTGGCCATCGATTACGGCGCCGCCGGCATCGGCTTATGCCGCACGGAACGCATGTTCAATGCCAAGGACCGCTTGCCATTAGTCATCGACATGATACTGGCCGACAACCAGAAAAGCCGCGAAGCCGCGTTGAAAAAACTGTTCCCGATACAGCGGGAGGATTTTGTC
>CAYPJI010000025.1:1525-6879 GCA_964411045.1 uncultured Methylobacter sp.
GCCTGCTCGATCCGCCCATGCATGAGTTCCTGCCCGGCGAGCAGCAGTTAAAAGACGAAATACAGGCACTCAAGCAGTATGAAATGATTGCCAAAGGCCAGCGTGTCACGTTGGAGATGCTGGGCGAACATGAAGAACTGCCGACGCCGTTCAATCGGCTCGGCAAGGATGTCATACGCAAAACCATCGCCAAGAAGCAGTTGATGTTGAAAAAAGTCCGCGATCTGTACGAGGTCAATCCGATGCTCGGCCACCGCGGCGTGCGGCTGGGCATGTCGTATCCTGAAATTTACCGGATGCAGATCCGCTCCATTCTCGAGGCCGCCGCCATCTGCATTCAGCAAGGTATTGACATTGCGCCGGAAATCATGGTTCCGCAGGTCATTACCGCTCAGGAACTGAGAAGAGTACGAGAATATGTCATTGATATACGACAGGAAATTGAAGCCTCTTACGGGCTCAGACTGAATTTCAAATTCGGTTCCATGATTGAAACCGTGCGCGCCTGCACACGGGCCGGTCAGCTGGCGGAAATCGCAGAGTTCTTTTCGTTCGGCACCAACGACTTGACGCAGGCGACCTTCTCTTTCTCGCGCGAAGACGCCGAAAACAAGTTCCTGCCGCTCTATAACGAAGTGGGACTGCTTGAGGATAACCCGTTTGAAGTGCTGGATGTCAAAGGCGTCGGTCAACTAATGAAGATGACGGTGGAACTGGGCCGCAAAGCCCGATCTGATATCAAAATCGGCATCTGCGGGGAACAGGCCGGGCATCCTCAATCGATCCGTTTTTGCCACCATATCAAGCTGGACTATGTCTCCTGCTCGGCGCCGCGCATACCGGTGGCAAGACTCGGCGCCGCGCATGCCAAATTACTGGAGAATGACTATAGGGAGAACGGAGAACCCTATGATTGATCGTCAATTGTTATTTTGAAATCTCTATAACCTAAACCTGTTGGCTAAAGGCGACTAAAGTCGCCCCCATACGCATCAGAAAAAATGAAACTTCTGGTTCAAAGCATAGGCCAGAGCCAGAATAATTATTTCCACAAAAATGAGCCCCCAGAAATAAAGTCCGAAAAGCACCATTTTTACTTGCATCTGCGGCTGTTCGGTGTGCCGTCTGACGAAAAGGACACCGCCGATGACGGCAATAATCACCATGACCGCACCAATAATTGCAATATTCATTGTCAATCCCTGACCGGAGGCGGCGCCAAAACTACCCTCGAACCGTTGGACTCGGCCGGACTGACAACGCCGGCCGCTTCCATATCCTCGATCATAGTGGCTGCACGGTTATAGCCGACCTTGAAGCGCCGCTGCACGCTGGAAATCGAGGCCTTGCGCGATTCGGTGACAAACTGCACGGCCTCATCATACAGCGGATCGCCTTCCCCGCCGCCACCGCCGCCGCTGCCCATGCTGAAGCCGTCGCTGGAATCGGATGATTCGCGCGTAATTTCATCAAGGTAATTTGCCGGGGCCGTTTTCTTCAGAAACTCGACAACCCGGTGAACTTCATGGTCATCGACAAACGCGCCATGAGCGCGAACCGGAATGCTGGTGCCGGACGGCAAGAACAGCATATCGCCGTTGCCCAGCAGCGCTTCAGCGCCGCCCTGATCGAGAATCGTGCGCGAATCGATCCTTGAAGAAACCTGGAATGAAATCCGCGTCGGCACGTTGGCCTTGATCAGGCCGGTCAGTACGTCGACCGACGGCCGCTGGGTCGCCAGAATCAAATGAATGCCGGCAGCCCTGGCTTTCTGGGCCAGACGTGCGATCAACTCTTCGACCTTCTTGCCGACGATCATCATCATGTCGGCCAACTCGTCGATGACGATGACAATGCTCGGCAATGTCGTCAGAATCGGAAATTCTTCACCTTCCTCGAGTTCCCTGACCAGCTGGAACATCGGGTCCCTGATAGTCTCGCCCCTGGCTTCGGCATCCGTAATCAACTGGTTGAAGCCGGCCAGGTTTCTGACGCCCATCTTGGACATCAGCTTGTAGCGACGCTCCATTTCGGCGACCGCCCAGCGCAAGGCATTGCTGGCTTCTTTCATGTCGGTCACGACCGGCGTCAGCAGATGGGGAATGCCTTCATAAACCGATAATTCCAGCATTTTGGGGTCAATCATAATCATGCGTACCTGCTCAGGCGTCGATTTATAGAGCAAGCTGAGAATCATGGTGTTGATGGCCACCGATTTTCCCGAACCCGTCGTACCGGCCACCAGGGCATGCGGCATTTTGCCCAGATCGGCGACGACCGGCGCACCTGAAATATCCTTGCCCATCGCCAGCGTCAGCTGAGATTTCGATTTTTCAAAATTCTTTGAGGCCAGCAGTTCGCGCAAGGTTACCATTTCACGTTCGCGATTCGGAATTTCAAGACCGATAACCGATTTGCCCGGAATCACTTCGACAATACGCACGCTAGTCACCGATAAAGCCCGCGCCAAATCCTTGGACAGACCGCTGATGCGGCTGACTTTAACGCCGGCGGCCGGCTGCAGTTCAAAGCGCGTGATCACAGGGCCAGGCAGCACGCCCACGACTTCCACGACAACATTGAAATCCTCAAGAATGCTCTCGACCAGCCGGGACATTTCTTCCAGATCGCTTTCGGAATACCCTTTAACATGCGTATCGCGTTCATCCAGCAGCGTCAAAGGCGGCAATACGCCCTCGCCCGCAATTGAAAAATCGGTATGCTGTTGTTTTTTGGCTTTGCTTATTTTTTCAACTTTTTCAAAGATGGCGATTTCCGCCTTTTCAAGAATGGGCACCGTCTTTCCTACCGCCTTTTCAATAACGGGTACCGCTTCAATTGCAGGCAGCATTTTCAGCTTGGGCTTTTTCTTGACTTCGGGTTTCTCGGCGGGAAACTCAGGCGCCTGAACCCGGACAGAAGGCTTGACGGATATCTCAATCCGGTTGAGTGGGCTCATCTGCCAGAGACTCATGATTTTAGCCCCTAAAAAACGGCAGAGGATGACTGTGGATTTACCGATCAAATCAAGCAATGTAATCCAGGATAGCCCCGTAAATAGCGTAACGCCGGCCAATAACACGACCAATAGAAATAAAGTCGTTCCTGAATTACCGAATATTATCAGCAGGGCGTCTCCGGTTTCCTGGCCTAAAATGCCTCCTGTGCTGCCCGGCAATTCAACCCTGACCCTTAACAAATGCAAATAAAATAAAGCCGCTCCGGAAACAATGGTGGCGATTAGACCTGTCCAGCGCAGGGCTGTAATAACTTTGCCGCCTGATGGCCTGCCCTGTCTGTAGATCAGATAACCATACCAGGAGATCATGACTGGAAACAGGTAGGCCGTTAAACCAAAGATGCTGAGAGTAAAATCAGAAAGCCAGGCCCCGACGACACCGCAGGCATTGGTAACTGTCTGTGCCGCGCCGCTATGCGACCAGCCGGCATCTTCATTGCTGAAAGTGATCAGCGAAATGAGAAGGAATAATGCGCCAGCTGAAAAACTCAGTAGAGCGACCTCGCGCAAACCCCGAAAAGTTTTTTCTTCCATCACAGCAGCCATGTCATAACTCGTCAGATAATAATTCCAATAAAACATTATTATAGGCGAATGATCACATATTTTACATTAGAAGTATACTCAATAACCTCCTGCCTGCTTTCTCTCTGAGTGCTAGAGAATAAAGTTTACGAAATAGTATTTCGCCTTCATAATTTCGTGAAGATTTATCTATATTTGTCCTTTGGAGGATTTTTGATGAGCGACGTCAAACACAGTCGTCTTTTGATTCTTGGCTCCGGCCCTGCCGGATATACGGCTGCCATCTATGCCGCACGCGCCAACCTGAATCCGGTTATCATCACTGGCATGCAGCAAGGCGGCCAGTTAACCACTACCACAGAAGTTGATAACTGGCCCGGCGATGTTGAAGGCCTGCAAGGCCCTGCTCTGATGGAAAGAATGCTTAAGCATGCAGAGCGATTCAATACCGAGATTATTTTTGACCATATCCATACGACCGACTTGTCAGCCCGCCCTTTCAAACTGACCGGTGATGCCGGCAGTTATACCTGCGATGCGCTGATAATCGCTACCGGCGCCTCGGCACGGTATTTGGGACTGGAATCGGAAGAAGCCTTTAAAGGCAAAGGCGTTTCGGCCTGCGCAACTTGCGACGGATTCTTCTACAGAAATAAACCGGTCGCGGTGATCGGCGGCGGCAATACTGCTGTTGAAGAGGCGTTGTATTTATCGAATATCGCTTCAAAAGTCACCGTCATCCACCGCCGCGACAAGTTCCGTTCCGAAAAAATCCTGTCCAGCAAATTGCTTGAAAAAGCCGAAAACGGCAATGTAGTCATCGAATGGAACCATACGCTGGATGAAGTTTTGGGCGACGATATGGGTGTTACCGGCGTCAGAATCAAAAATACCCACAACGGCTCAACCAAGGAACTGGATGTGCACGGCGTTTTCATCGCGATCGGCCATACGCCCAATACGAGCATTTTCGAGGGTCAACTTGACATGGAGAGTGGCTACATTAAAGTAAAAAGCGGCATTCATGGCAATGCCACGGCCACAAGTGTCGAAGGCGTATTTGCGGCGGGTGACGTAATGGATTCCGTTTATAAACAGGCAATCACTTCAGCCGGAACGGGCTGCATGGCCGCTCTCGATGCAGAAAAATTCCTGGATGAACTAGCATAGGAGATATGCAAAAACGCGAAGACACCAGACGAAAATTCCCGCCTGGTGTCTTCTGTCCGCATTATGCAACTGACAATTCTAGATCCGAATAATCCGTATGAAGACTTCCCGTCATTGAGCCAGGCATTACGGGAGCCCGATGGTTTGCTTGCGGTAGGCGGCTGCCTGTCAAAAACACGACTGCTCAAAGCTTATCGAAACGGAATCTTTCCCTGGTATAATCCTGAAGATCCTATACTCTGGTGGTCGCCAGACCCTCGACTGGTCTTGTTTCCGGACAAGCTGATTGTCTCCCGCAGCTTGTGCAAGACCCTGCGGCAAAACAAGTTCTCGGTAACCTTCGATCTGGCTTTTGATAAAGTCATCGATGCCTGCGCGGCTCTCCGGAAAGACAGTGCAGGCACCTGGATAACGAATGAAATAACCGAGGCTTATAGCGAACTGCACCGGCTCGGCTTTGCTCACTCTGTAGAGGCCTGGTGCAATGGCACTTTAGTCGGCGGATTATATGGCGTTGCTCTGGGTCAGGTTTTTTTTGGCGAATCCATGTTTCATACCATGACTGATGCCTCCAAGGTAGCCTTCGTCAGTCTGGTCGAACAGCTTAAATTATGGGATTATCAGCTGATAGACTGCCAGG
>CAYPJI010000025.1:6889-15593 GCA_964411045.1 uncultured Methylobacter sp.
CCGCCACCTGGAAAGTCTGGGCGCCCAGGAAATTGACCGAGCTTATTTTGTAGAGTTGCTTAATCAATATTGCGATATTGCCGCCAATAAATCCGCCTGGAAACTTTGATGACAACAATTTCTATCCCGCTGTTTTTAACCCAGGAATATGACTGTAGTTATCTGGATGGAGAGCAGGCCCAGTCCGCGTTCGTGCACCCGACATTTCAACTGACTACACCTGTTTATTCACAGCTGATAGAACAAGGCTTTCGCCGCAGTGGCGATCAGGTCTATGTTCCAAAATGTCTTCAGTGTTCTGGCTGTATTCCGGCTAGGCTGGCAGTCAGCCAATTCAAGGCCAACAGGGCCCAGAAGCGCTGCCTGAAAAAGAACAGCCAGACCCAAACCACCGTTAAACCGCCTGTTTTTGAACAACAACATTACGATATGTATATGCGTTATCAGAAAATGAGACACGGTGATAGCTCCATGGCGCATTCCAGTCCCGATGAGTATCTCAGTTTTCTGGGCAGTTCGTGGTGCGATACTCGTTTCGTGGAATTTTCGATCAATAACCGGCTGGCTGGCATAGCGGTAGTTGATTACCTTGATAATGCCTTATCGGCTGTTTATACCTTTTTTGATCCGGAACTTTCAAGTTACAGTCTCGGCGTTTACGCCGTACTATGGCAGATCGAACAGGCCAAACGCCAACAGCGGGAATATTTATACCTGGGCTTCTGGATAAAAAACTGTAAAAAAATGTCCTATAAAAGTGAATATCAGCCCTTACAGTTATTTAATAAGAATTGTTGGACTGAATTGTCCCTTTAAACAAATAAAACCCCATTTCGATATACGCGTTTGTTGTTAAAAACAAGCTTATGTTATCATTGGCGGCTTTATATTACCTGGACCAAAACAAATGGCAAAAGAAGATCAAATTGAGATGGAAGGCAAAGTGATTGACACCCTTCCGAATACCATGTTCCGCGTTGAACTCGAAAACGGTCACATTGTGACAGCGCATATTTCCGGAAAAATGCGCAAACATTACATCCGCATCCTCACCGGAGATAAAGTTAAGGTTGAAATGACGCCTTACGACTTAACCAAAGGCCGCATCACATTCCGCATGCGCTAATCCCATTGTTCATGGGACAGCGCATGCTTCCTGATTTATTAGCTGTTTTCCGGCACACTTAGCTCTCTGCTTTCTATAGCAAAGGCGAGCTCATTGTTTTCCACGTAAATCCGCACATCGCCTCCGTGCGCCAACTTGCCGAATAGCAAATCATTAGCAAGAGGCTTCTTGATTTTTTCCTGAATCAAGCGAGCCATAGGTCTCGCTCCCATTTTGGGATCACAGCCATTTTCAGCCAGCCACAACCGGGCATCGGACTCCAGCGTTAGCGTTACATGCTTTTCTGCAAGCAAGGCTTCGAGTTCAAAGATGAACTTGTCGACCACATGCCCGACAACTGAGATATCCAGCGGCTTAAACTGGATGATGGCGTCCAGACGGTTGCGGAACTCAGGCGAGAAGCCTTTTTCGATCACTTTCAAGCTGTCGGTGGCATGATCCTGCTGGGTGAAGCCAATGGAGGCGCGACTGCCCTCTTCCGCTCCAGCATTCGTGGTCATGACCAGGATGATGTTGCGAAAATCGGCTTTGCGTCCGTTATTATCGGTTAATGAACCGTGATCCATGACTTGCAGCAGCAGATTGAACACATCAGGATGGGCTTTTTCCAGCTCATCAAGCAGCAATACGGCATGCGGATGCTTGGTCACCTGCTCGGTCAGCAAACCGCCCTGATCGAAGCCCACGTAACCGGGAGGCGCGCCGATCAGTCTGGAAACCGTATGGCGTTCCATGTACTCGGACATATCGAAACGGATCAACTCGACACCCAAGACTTTGGCCAGTTGCCGCGTCACTTCGGTTTTACCTACACCCGTAGGCCCTGCAAACAGGAAGGCGCCAATGGTTTTTTGCGATTCACGCAAACCTGCGCGTGATAATTTTATCGCCGAAGCCAATGCCGAGATTGCCTCATCCTGGCCGAAAACCAGCATTTTCAGGTTTTTCTCCAGATTTGCCAGCTTATCTATATCGTTCGAAGAAACGGATTTCGCAGGAACCCTCGCTATTTTTGAAACAATGTCTTCAATTTCAGCTACATCAATAATCTCTTTGCGATCAGTCTCGGCCATCATACGCTGTCTTGCACCCGCTTCATCAATGACATCGATGGCTTTATCGGGCAAATGCCGGTCCGTGATATAGCGATCCGATAATTCCGCAGCCAGACGCAAGGCTTCAGCGGAATATTTCACCTCGTGATGTTCCTCAAAGCGGGATTTAAGTCCTTTTAGAATGAGAATAGTGTCCTCGACGGAAGGCTCGGAGATATCGACTTTCTGGAACCGGCGCGCCAGGGCGTGATCTTTTTCAAAAATGCCCCGATACTCCTGATAAGTGGTAGATCCGATACAGCGCAACTGGCCGGAAGCCAGCACCGGCTTAATCAGATTGGAAGCATCCATGACGCCGCCCGAAGCAGATCCTGCCCCGATAATGGTATGAATCTCGTCAATGAACAAAATCGAATCAGGCTCTTTCTTTAACTGACTGACCAAAGCTTTGAGGCGTTTTTCAAAATCGCCCCTGTATTTGGTGCCGGCAACCAGAGCCCCCAAATCCAGCGCGTAAATGGTACTGTTCAGCAGAACTTCAGGGACATTCTCCTCGACAATCCTTTTTGCGAGACCTTCTGCGATGGCCGTTTTACCGACACCCGCCTCGCCTACCAATAAAGGATTATTTTTGCGGCGGCGGCAGAGTATCTGAATGGTTCTTTCAACCTCAAGTTCTCGACCAATCAACGGGTCTATCCGGCCTCTCAGAGCCTCTTCATTGAGATTGACGGCATATTTGTCCAGCGGACTGCCTGAAGCATCAGGGTCAGAACTGCCAACCTCCGATGACCGCTCATCGGGAGACTCTTTCTCCTGATCCACTTTTGAAATGCCGTGAGCCAGATAATTGACCACATCCAGGCGGGATATGTCCTGTTTGTTCAACAGATAAACCGCATGAGAATCCTGTTCGCTGAACAGGGCTACAAACAAATTGGCTCCGGAAACTTCTTTCTTATCCGATGCCTGCACATGAAAAACCGCGCGCTGCAGGACTCGTTGAAACCCCAAAGTAGGCTGAGTTTCCCGTTGCACGCCCTCCGGAATTAACGACATGGTCTCATCAATGAATTGGGTCAACTGCGTGCGCAGCAACTTGATATCACATCCACATGCTCTCAGAATAGGTTCTGCGGAAGCGTTATCGAGTAGCACCAGCAGCAAATGCTCAACCGTGATAAATTCATGTCGCTTTTCATGCGCAGTTTTAAAAGCATGATTCAATGTAATTTCAAGTTCTTTACTTAACATAATTTATCTCTCCAACCTATGCTTCTTCCATTGAACACAATAATGGATGATGATGTTCACGTGAATATTCGTTGACTATATACACCTTGGTTTCAGCAACATCTTTAGAATACGTGCCACACACACCTACACCTTGCGTATGCACTTGCAACATCACCTGCGTCGCTTTTTCTTCAGACATAGCAAAAAAATCCATTAGAATCTCAATTACAAAGTCCATCGGTGTAAAATCGTCATTTAACAGGATAACTTTGTATAAAGGTGGCCGTTTTAACTTAGGCTTGGCTTCCTGAACAACCAAACCGTCATCGTTATCTTTAGATGGATCAAAATCAGACATATCAACAAAAATAATAAAAGTATTTTAAGAGCTTAACCATAGTGCCAATATCAGTAAATTTCAACTCTAAACATAACAAAATACACCCATTCTTTCCGGCTAGCGAAAAGTTTATTCTCACGCATTAACCGGTATCTCCGGGAAACGCTTGCGACACCCGTTTGACTTATTTCATCAGTAGAGTTCAAAAATCTTTACGAACATAATATAGCCAAATCAAGTAAAATAGCATTTTTTACAGCTGGAATTCATCGATGGTTTGGAAACCACACGTCACAGTCGCTGCCGTGATTGAACAGAACAATCGTTTTTTAATTGTTGAAGAAGAAACTTCCAATGGCATTCAATTCAATCAGCCTGCGGGCCATCTTGAAAAGGGAGAGGATTTGATCGCGGCCGTCAAACGTGAAGTTCATGAAGAAACTGCCTGGTTTTTTGAGCCCGAACACATCGTAGCGATTCAACTTTGGCGAAAAAACCCGGAATTTCCGAGTTTCATCAGAATCTGCTTTTCAGGACTATGCCATTCGCACAACCCGAACCAGAAACTGGATGAAGGCATTATTGGCACCCATTGGCTGACCCGCGACGAAATGGCCGCCAGAGAGCATCGTTTGCGCAGCCCTTTGGTGCTTATCAGCGTGGATGAATACCTGAGCGGGCAGCGTCACCCCTTATCATTACTACAATCATTTCTCGATCTTGATCATGCGTAAAAACATAATCGTCGGCATGTCCGGCGGTGTCGATTCATCCGTAACGGCGTTACAACTTCTGGAACAAGGTCATCAGGTAACCGGTTTATTCATGAAAAACTGGGAAGAAGATGACGGCACCGAATACTGCACCGCCATGCAGGACCTCGCTGACGCGCAACAGGTTTGCGACAAGCTGGGCATTGAATTAAAAACCATCAATTTTGCCGCCGAATACTGGGATGAAGTGTTTGAAGTTTTTTTGTCCGAATTCCAGGCCGGCCGCACGCCCAACCCGGACATTCTCTGCAACAAGCACGTCAAGTTTAAAGCCTTCCTGAATTATGCGATCGAGGATCTGGGCGCCGAATACATTGCCACGGGACACTATGCCCGCGTCAGCGAAAAAAACGGCGAATACTTTCTTTTGAAAGGGCTTGATCCCGGCAAAGAGCAAAGCTATTTCCTTTATACGCTGGGGCAAAAACAGCTGTCGCGCACCTTGTTTCCGATCGGACATCTACATAAAATCGAAATCCGGGCCATGGCCAAAAAGGCCGGTTTCGCCAATCACAAGAAAAAAGACAGCACCGGCATTTGCTTCATTGGCGAACGCAAATTCAAGGAGTTCCTGCAACGGTATTTGCCGACCCAGCCTGGCGAAATGCGCACGCCGGAAGGCCAATATATCGGCCGGCATCAGGGCTTGATGTACTACACCCTCGGGCAGCGCCAGGGCCTTGGCATAGGCGGCGTTAAAGATGCGCCGGACGAACCGTGGTATGTTCTCGAAAAAGACCTTGAAAACAATGTTCTTGTCGTTGGCCAGGGTCACGATCATCCGTTGATGCTGCATAATGTCCTGGAAGCCAGCCAATTGGACTGGTGCAGCAATAAGCTATTGACCCAGCCGATGCGCTGCAGCGCCAAAACGCGCTACCGGCAGTCGGACCAGCCTTGCCGCCTGGAGCCTATCGGCAACGACCGCTGCAAAGCGGTTTTCGATCAGCCTCAGCGAGCCATTACGCCAGGCCAGTCCGTCGTTTTTTATGATGGTGAAATCTGCCTCGGCGGCGGCATTATTGAATCCAAAGCCAATGAATAATATCTAAAGTTTATTCAATGCGAAGCCATGCTGCCATCAGGCATCGGCATGGCTCCATCGTGACCAAAATATCAAAAAACATTCGGACAAACTCATGACTAATTTTGCTCTTACCGCTATTTCTCCCATTGACGGCCGCTATGCCGATAAAGTGCAGGAATTAAGGCCTATTTTCAGCGAATACGGCCTGATTCGTTTTCGCGTGCAGGTTGAAGTGCGCTGGCTGCAGGCACTGGCTGCTCATCCGCAGATCACCGAAGTCAGCCCGCTGAGCGATTCCGCCAACCAGTTATTGAACAGCATCGTCGACAACTTTTCGGAAGCCGACGCGCAGCGCGTTAAAGACATCGAGAAAACCACCAATCATGACGTCAAAGCGGTTGAGTACTTACTGAAAGAAAAAATAGCCGGCCACGCCGAGCTGGAAAAAGTCAGCGAATTCATTCATTTTGCCTGTACTTCGGAAGACATCAACAACCTGTCTTACGCACTCATGCTGAAAGAAGGCCGCGCGGTCATTGCCAAGCAAATCACCGACTGCATCAATGCGATCAAGACTATCGCTGTGGAAACGGCCGGCCAACCCATGCTGTCGCGCACGCACGGCCAATCGGCCAGCCCGACCACTGCCGGCAAGGAATTCGCCAACGTGGCCGCGCGCATGCTGCGCCAGAAAGAGCAACTGGAAGGTGTCGCCTTATTAGGCAAAATCAACGGCGCCGTCGGCAATTACAACGCCCATGCTGTCGCCTATCCTGATGTGGACTGGGCCGAGTTTTCCAAGACCTTCGTCGAATCCTTAGGGCTGCAATGGAACCCTTACACTATCCAGATTGAGCCGCACGATTATATTGCCGAGTTTTTCCATGCACTGTCGCGCTTCAACACAATTCTGATCGATTTTGACCGTGATATATGGGGCTACATTTCTTTGGGATATTTTCGGCAAAGAACAATTGCCGGCGAAATCGGCTCATCAACAATGCCCCACAAAGTCAACCCGATCGATTTTGAAAACTCGGAAGGCAATTTAGGCATTGCCAACGCTCTGTTCTCATTCCTGGCCGAGAAATTGCCGGTTTCCCGCTGGCAGCGCGATTTGACCGACTCAACCGTACTCAGAAATATCGGCGTCGGCATCGCTCACACCAGCATCGCCATACAGGCCAGCTTGAAAGGCATCTCCAAGTTGCAGATCAATGCCGAAGCCATTGAAGCCGATCTGAATGCCAACTGGGAGGTACTGGCCGAACCGATTCAAACCGTCATGCGCCGCTACGGCATTGAAAAGCCTTATGAAAAATTAAAAGAACTGACCCGCGGCCAGCGTATTACGCCAGAGCAGCTTCGGACCTTCATTGAAAACCTGGACATACCGGCTGAAGCCAAGACAGCCTTGCTGGAATTAACACCCCGCAATTACACCGGCTATGCTGAAAAACTGGCCAGAGACATTTAATGATCAATTTTGTGAGACGGCTCACAGCATAATTCAATAATTTTCGAGATAATCGAACGCGATTGTCACACAGGTTAACTTTCTCCCTTGTTAGGCTAACTCGACAATCAGACTTCCTGGCTGTGTCGCCGCTCCTGGCACAGCCCTCTTTTATTCCCGGCAAGACAACCACCGCTTTCCCGCATAAAATAGCACGCAGTTATTACTCATACTGGCCTGCCGTGCTCAATATCATCTGGATTTTCTTTTTCGTCGCTGCTTTTTTCACGGCGCTGTTTAAACTGCTGTTCCTGGGAGATCAACAGGTTTTTGCGCAAATCATGACCGCGATGTTCAGCATGTCGAAATCGGCATTTGAAATTTCAATAGGCCTTACCGGCGTCCTGGCCTTATGGCTGGGCATTATGCGCATCGGCGAACGCAGCGGATTCATCCAGTTGATCACGCAAGGACTGACGCCGCTATTCAGCCGTTTGATGCCCGATATCCCCAAAGACCATCCGGCGCTGGGCGCCATCGTCATGAATATCTCGGCCAATGCGCTAGGACTGGATAACGCCGCTACCCCGATGGGCATCAAGGCCATGAAGGAACTGCAAACGCTGAATCCGCATCCTGACACGGCCAGCGATGCGCAAATACTGTTTCTGGTTATCAATACCGCGGGCGTCACGCTGTTTCCGGTCACGATTTTCACTTATCGCGCGCAATTGGGCGCCGTCAATCCGACCGACGTTTTTATTCCCATTTTACTAGCGACTTATATGTCGACACTGGGGGGCCTTCTTGCCGTGGCATTCGTGCAGAAAATCAATCTGTTCGATAAAATCGTCATGGCTTACCTGGGCGGGCTCACTTTGCTTGTCGCCGGCATTATCGGTTATTTTTCAAGCCTGCCCCAGCAGCAGATGCTTGAGCAATCGGCCTTGATAAGCAATGTCATTCTGTACACGCTGGTTGTCGCATTTATTTTCGGCGCGATCCATAAAGGCATCAATGCCTACGAAGCTTTTATCGATGGTGCGAAAGAAGGCTTTCAGACTGCGATCACCATCATCCCTTATCTGGTCGCCATGCTGGTCGCTATTGGCGTATTCAGGGCCAGCGGCGCTTTGGACCTGCTGGCAGACCTGGCGCGCTATCTGGCTTCATTATTCATGATCGACGACCGTTTTATCGATGCGCTGCCCACTGCACTGATGAAGCCGTTCAGCGGCAGCGGCGCCCGGGCCATGATGATCGATACCATGAAAACGATGGGCGCCGATTCGTTTGCCGGCCGCCTGTCATCGATCGTGCAAGGCAGTACGGAAACGACCTTTTATGTGCTGGCCATTTATTTCGGCGCAGTCGGCATCAAAAATATCCGTCATGCCGCTGCTTGTGGGATAATAGCGGATTTTGCGGGCATTATGGCCGCCATTTTTGTTGCCTATTGGTTCTTCGGCTGATTTTATGAATATCCATCTCAAAACGCTCGGTTGTCGTCTTAACGAAGCGGAACTGGAAACTTGGGCTCAGGCTTTTCAAAAAGCCGGCCATCAGATAACGCGTCAGGCGGAAGCCGCCAATCTGGTCATTATCAATTCCTGCGCCGTGACGCAGGACGCCGCCAGAAAATCGCGCCAGCTGATTAAACGCATACACCGGGACAATCCGTCGGCCAAGCT
>CAYPJI010000026.1:0-4712 GCA_964411045.1 uncultured Methylobacter sp.
CAGATCCGATAGCCGCGAAGTCAGATCGTACCCGGCCCCCGCCGAGACCGCGATTTGCTTGCCGCGCACCAGTCTTGACGCCAATCTGGCGCTATTGCCGCCATCCAGCACGCCGGCCAGCACTTCCAGCGCATAGGATTCCCACTCCTTCTCTGCCGTTTTCAGGCTGGGCACTTTATAACCCATGACGATGTAAGGCAGTTTTGCCGGCAGTTTGATCGTCATCTCTCTGACGCCGATCTGTTCTACTTCGGTTTGAGGTTTTAACGGTTTTATTTCACTGGTTTTCAACACGCCGAAATATTTTTCGGCAAGATCGAAAACGGCCTTCGGCTCGACATCGCCGACCACAACCAGCGTGGCATTATTCGGCGCATACCAGCGCTGGTACCAGGCTTGGAGATCTTCTACGGTATAATTGGCAATGTCGGCGGGCCAGCCGATCACGGGGTTCCGGTAAGGGCTGTTGGTGTGCGCCATGGCCATGAAGTATTCCTGCAGCTTGGCCCGCGGCTTGTCGTCGGTGCGCATCCGGCGCTCTTCGGTTACTACTTGCAATTCTTTCTTCAGCTCATCAGCGAGCAGATGCAGATTGCGCATCCGGTCCGCTTCCAGTTCAAAGCTGACTTCCAGCCGGGATTTGTCCATGGTCTGGAAATAGGCCGTATAATCCTGACCAGTAAAGGCGTTTTCGTCACCGCCGTTCTCAGCAATGATGCGGGAGAATTCGCCGGCCGGATGCTTGTCCGTGCCTTTGAACATCATATGTTCCAGCATGTGGGAAAGGCCGGTTATACCACCCGGCTCATAACTGGAACCGACCTTATACCAAACTTGGGAAACCACGACTGGCGACCGATGATCTTCCTGGACCAGAACTTTTAATCCGTTTCCCAAAATCCGTTCCGACACTTTTGTCTCGGCACTGCTCGAGAAGGCCGGCAGACATAACAATATTGCAAATAGTAATCGATTATTCATAACTCCCTCTTTAATCTAAATGGTAGTGCTTCCGACTATTTCAATAATTAATCGTTCACGGTATTCTATACAATAATGAAAAAGTTGGAATTTATTAAATAATGACGAGCGACTCTACCTTGCTTTCCTGGCGAAACTATCTTGAACTGTGCAAACCGAAAGTGGTTACACTGATCGTGTTTACCGCTGTTGTCGGTATGCTATTGGCAGTTCCGGGAGCCCCTCCTCTGGATACGCTTTTTTACAGTACCGTAGGCATTGCGCTGGCGGCTTCTTCAGCGGCGGCGGTCAATCATTTCATCGATCAGAAAGCTGATGCGGAAATGAAACGTACCCAGAACCGGCCCTTGCCGAAAGGCGAACTGAGTTCCAAAAACGTCATTATCTTTGCCTTGATTCTGGGCGTTATCGGGATGGCATTGCTGATTTTTATGGTCAACATGCTGACGGCTGTGCTGACTTTTCTGTCATTAATCGGTTACGCCATAATCTATACCGTCTACCTGAAAAAAATGACGCCGCAGAACATCGTCATCGGCGGTGCGGCCGGCGCGGCGCCGCCGTTGCTTGGCTGGTGCGCCATGACCGGAGAAATACATCCTTATGCGCTGCTGCTGTTTTTGATCATTTTCGTCTGGACGCCGCCGCATTTTTGGGCGTTGGCCATCGCCCGCCGTGAGGAATATGCCAAAGTTGAAATCCCCATGCTGCCGGTCACGCATGGCCCGGAATTCACGCGTCTGCATATTCTGCTCTATACCGTGCTATTGCTGATCGTGACGCTGCTGCCTTATTTGACCGGCATGAGCGGACTGATCTATTTGGCGGCCGCCGTGCCGTTAGGGCTGGGTTTCATCTATTTCGCCATTCTGATGATGCGCCGCAAAGATGACAGAACCGCCATGCAAACTTTCGGCTATTCGATCATTTATTTAATGATCATGTTCGCCGCCTTACTGGTCGACCACTATGTGGCATTAACTCTATGAAATTGACTCATCACGAACAAACACCGCATCCGGAACATCCATTCGCCGAATACATCCGTATTCTCGGTAAAGGCAAGAAAGGCTCAAGGCCGCTAACGCAGGATGAAGCCTATCAGGCTATGAAAATGATCCTGGCCGAAGAAGTGCAGCCTATCCAGCTGGGCGCATTCCTGATGTTGATGCGGGTCAAGGAAGAAACCCCGGAAGAATTGGCCGGCTTTGCCCAGGCCGCGCAGGAGTCGTTCAATCTTGCCGGGCATTCTGTGACAGTCGACCTGGATTGGTCATCCTATGCCGGCAAACGCCGCCATTTGCCCTGGTTTTTATTATCAGCCTTGTTGCTGGCTGAAAACGGCATCAGTGTCTTTATGCATGGCTCGGAGGGGCATACGGCCGGCAGAATTTACACACAGGACGTGCTGAAATTTTTAAACCTTCAGCCCGCCAATTCCATTGCAGAAGCCGTACAGCAAATCGAGCAGCACAGCTTCAGCTATCTTTCGCTGGAGCATTTTTGCCCGAAACTGCATGAGATTATAGAACTGCGGCCGCTGCTGGGATTGCGCTCGCCGGTTCATACCCTGGTCCGCCTGTTAAATCCGTTTAATGCCGACTACAGCATTCAGGGCATTTTTCATCCCGGCTACCGCCCGGTTCATCAGCAGGCCGCAGCCTTGTTAAACCAGCCTCATATGGCCGTATTGAAAGGCGAAGGCGGCGAGACCGAACGCAATCCCGACACAGATTGTCTGGTGCAAAGTGTACACAACGGGCAATTGTCGGACGAAAACTGGCCGGCTTTATTTACGCATCGCCATGTCAAACCGGAGCTGCTCGATCCGCAACAGCTGGCTTTGATCTGGCAAGGCAACATTGAGGACCAGTTTGCCGAAGCTTCCATCATAGGCACGGCCGCGATTGCGCTGAAACTGTTAGGCAAAGCCGATACGCAGCAACAGGCGCACGAGTTGGCTACGGCCTATTGGAAAGGCAGGGATAAGCAAAAATTCACAGGCCCTTAAGCATGCTTGATCCATGATCGCCAAGCGCATGCTGTCGCTCATACTGCTTTATTTGCTCCTGTTGCTGATCGTTTTCCTGTTTCAGCGAAAACTGATCTACCTCCCCTCTCAACTTGAGCCAGAGCGCCAGCAGGAGTTGGTCCAACAGTTGAATCTCAAACTCTGGCCGACGAACGACGATTACCTCGGACTGATTTCACAAACGTCACCTGCGGCTGATAAAGGGACGATTGTTGTATTCCACGGCAACGCAGGCTCGGCAATCAATCGCACCTATTATTCACAAGCCCTGGAAAAGCTCGGCTACCGCGTCATCCTGGCCGAGTATCCGGGCTATGGCGCCAGAGCAGGCGATCCTTCGGAAACGGTATTGGTTTCGAATGGCATTGCAACAGTAAAACAGGCCCTGCATGACTTTGGCGGGCCGATTTTTCTGTGGGGCGAATCGCTGGGCGGCGGAGTTGTTTCAGGTATCATAGCCAGCGGACAGGTTCCGGTAAAAGGCATCGTCCTGGTCGCGCCATTTGATAGCCTGGCCAATGTTGCTCACCATCATTACCGGTTCCTGCTGGCAAAATGGCTACTCCGTGACCGCTTCGACAACGTCGAGAGTCTGCAACACTACACTGGGAGCACGGCCGTTGTACTGGCCGAAGCCGATGAAATCATTCCTGTGAAATACGGGGAGAACCTGTTCGATTCACTGCAACACTCAAAAAAACGCTGGATATTTAAAAACGCCAGCCATAACAATCTTCCACTGGCTCCCGGCCTGCCCTGGTGGCAGGAGGTAATGCAGTTTGTTTCAGATTAGAGCGGGATAGCATCGATAGCCGCATTGACCTTGTACATATATTGCAAGCCGACCATTGTTTCGCTATCGGCAGTCTGATTAATCCATATTACTTTTATCTGTCCTTCCAGTTCCATCTGCTCAAAGTCAAACACAGTTGTCAATCCTTCTTCGATGGCCGTTGTTCCCTCCAGAAGAATCATTAAACCGCCTGCCGAAACATTGACGGTAGTAAAGGCCCAATATTTGCCATTTAAGAAGATCCGTCCTGGAACAGCCAGATTTTCTCTGTGAAATTTTCTCTTATAAAGCCGACTGTCCTCATCATGACTAAGATGTTTAAATTCCATAGCGATGAAAGTACGCTCGTCATCCACATCGACCCTGACGACTTCAGCATTGCCAACTAAACGCAGCTCCGGAAGGCACACATCAATTATTGTCGATGCCGATAATGTCTTGTAAATGTCCCGAGTATTCTCATAACCCTGCCTGCTGTCTAATTCGGCAAGTGCTCCGGTTATTGACATATTCTTGATAGTAACCGTTCTCTTTTCTCCTCCCATATAAATCGAACCGTTCGATTTCAAACTCTTGCGAAAAGGTCGTTCTACATAGTTCATCATGGCTTCTCCTTGCTTGATTATCTGTTAATGCCGGCTCGTCTGCTGTACAAGACTATGACATATCATTATATTGCTGAGCTTATATTATCGTTTGTTTTTTTAACTCTAACCATAGTCTTCAGTATTTTAATTTCCCTGCTCTACCATGAAGAAACCATTCATACTACCTCTATTACTTTCTCTGACCGCCTGCGCAACCATACCGCCAAAGAATAGCGATAATATCTGCGCGACTTTCAGAGAAAAAGATGACTGGTATGACGAGGCCAGAAAATCATTTCAAAAATGGGGGATACCTGTC
>CAYPJI010000026.1:4722-15569 GCA_964411045.1 uncultured Methylobacter sp.
CATGTTCAAATGGCGATCATGCACCAGGAATCGCATTTTGTCGCCGATGCGAGGCCGCCCCGCCCCTGGCTGTTGGGTATCATTCCCTGGTTTAGGTCCAGCAGCGCCTATGGCTATGCACAGGCCAAGGATGAAACCTGGGACAATTATGTCGATAATGCCGGCAGTTGGTGGGCTGATCGTGATGAATTTGACGATGCCGCCGATTTTATCGGCTGGTATTGCAGTATCAGTTACAAGAAGCTGGGCATCCCAAAATGGGACACAAAAAATTTATATCTTGCTTATCATGAAGGGCATGGCGGTTATATGCGCAAGAGTTATCTGAAAAAACCATGGCTGATGCAGGTAGCCAGCAAAGTAGCCAGGCGCGCGCAAATATTTCAAAGCCAATTAAATACTTGCAAGAAGAATTAAACAGCAAAAGCCGGTTTTTTGATAAACTACGTGTCTCACATTTACCGTATGAGAGGAGGGGAAACCGTGAGAAAACTTCAAACTCGAATTCTTTCAGTTATTACAATTATTCTTGTAGGAATCACTATGTTTTCAATGGCTAATGCCACAACACCCGAAGAAAATAAAGCTGCCGGCGAAGCGTTCCTCGCAGAAAATGCTAAAAAGCCCAATATCACCACGACAGCGAGCGGTCTGCAATACGAAATCCTGAAAAAAGGCGAAGGCGCGACGCCTTCAGCCACTGATAATGTAACTGTGCATTACACAGGCACAACAATTGACGGCAATGAGTTTGATAGCTCCTATAGCCGAGGCGAACCCGCCACATTTCCGCTAAACCGCGTCATCCCCGGCTGGACCGAAGGCGTTCAATTGATGCAGGAAGGCGCCAAATATCGTTTTTATATTCCTTCAGAATTAGCCTATGGCGCTCACGGCGCAGGCCGTCTGATTGGCCCGAACTCAACATTGATCTTTGATGTGGAATTGATCAAAATTCAATAAAAAATACCCATTTGGCGCGTAATACATCAATCTGCGCCATATCTGCAAATGCTATCGGCTGAAAAGCCATGCTGAAGCCGATAGCCAACCGATAGCCCCCTGCCTTGTTTGACCATGCCTATTTACCAATTATTTGCCACAACACCCAAAGCGATGGAAACCATTCTTGCCGAAGAGCTTCAGGCTCTTGGCATTAAGCCTATCAAACAAACTCTGGCGGGCGTGGCGTTTGAAGGCGACCTAGAAACAGCTTATCGGGCATGCCTGTGGTCCAGAACGGCAAACCGAATTTTACTGGTGCTGAGTTCTTTTGAAGTCAAAACCCAGGATGATCTTTATTACGGCGTCAAACGGATCAATTGGTTTGAGCATTTGCAACCGGAAGGCAGCTTTGCTGTCTCGTTCAGCGCCAAGAACTCGCCTGTTATCAACAATACTCATTTTGGCGCTTTAAAAGTCAAAGATGCGATCGTTGACCAAATGCGTGCTAAATTCGAGAAACGTCCGAACATCAATACCGAGCAGCCTGATATCCGCATCAATGTTTATCTACAAGGAACCACAGCGCAGCTCAGCCTGGATCTTTCCGGCGAAAGCCTGCACCGGCGCGGTTATCGCGATATCAATATTAAAGCGCCGATAAAGGAAAACCTGGCTGCGGCCATATTGCTGCGTAGCGGCTGGCCTCAAATCGCCTTACAGCATGGCTCGCTGATCGACCCGATGTGCGGCTCAGGAACCTTGTTGCTAGAAGGCGCGATGATCGCAGCCGATTATGCGCCAGGTCTGTTGCGCGATTATTTCGGCTTTATCGGCTGGAAAAAACACGATGCCGCATGCTGGCAAAAATTGCGCGCCGAGGCCGAACAGCGCAAAGCAGCCGGACTCGAAAAGCTGCCGGTTATCGTCGGTTTCGACCAAAACCGCCATACCATCAATGCGGCTTTAACGCATATTGCCAATGCCGGTCTGCAACATAAGATCCATGTCGAACGCCGCGATATCGGCGATGCACAACCGGCGGAAAGCTGGAAACCTGGCTTGATCGTCTGCAATCCGCCGTATGGCGAGCGGCTCGGCGATGAACAGGAAACAGCCGAGCTATACAAGCGCTTCGGTGATACGCTGAAAACGCATTTTACCGGCTGGAAAGCCGCCATGATCATCAGTAATCCGGAACTGGGCTTCCGTCTAGGGATCCGCTCGCAAAAGCCCATTACGCTGTTCAACGGCGCGCTCGAATGTAAGCTCCTGCGCTTTAACATTGAGGAAAGCGCTTTTTTCACACCCAAAGCCAAAACGCAGGATGAAAGGCTGGATCAAATCACTGAAGCCAGCAAGAAGCAGTCCATTGACGCCGGCGCAGACATGTTCGCCAACCGGCTAAAAAAGAACCTCAAAAAGCTTTCCAAATGGGCCAAGCAAAATAAAATCAGCTGCTATCGGATTTACGATGCCGATCTTCCGGAGTACGCGGTCGCCGTTGATCTTTATCAGAGTGAGCAAACCTGGATCAATGTCCAGGAGTACGAACCCCCCAAAAGTATCGATCAGCACAAAGCCGACCAGCGGCTGGCCGGCGTGCTGGCAGAAATACCGCGTGTACTCCAGATAAGTCCGGGCCAGGTCTTCCTGAAAATACGCCGCAAGCAGAAAAGCACCGACCAGTATGAAAAACACGGCGATTCCGGCGTGTTTCATGTTGTCGAAGAAGGCGGCTGCAAGTTGCTGGTCAATTTTGAAGACTATCTGGATACGGGCCTGTTTCTGGATCACCGGCCTATCCGCCTCATGATTCAGCAACAGGCCAAAGGCAAACGCTTCCTGAATCTGTTCGCCTATACCGGCAGCGCAACCGTGCATGCGGCCTTCGGCGGCGCCCGATCAACCACGACGGTCGATATGTCTAATACGTATCTCAATTGGGCCAAAAAGAACCTGCAGCTGAACAACATGCAGGGAGAGCACGAATTCATTCAAGCAGATTGCCTGGATTGGCTGGCAACCGAAGCCAGGCAGCCTTACAGTCGTCAGTATGATTTGATTTTTCTCGATCCGCCGACTTTTTCCAATTCAAAACGCATGGATGACGTATTTGACGTGCAAACCGACCATGTATCGATGATCAAAAATGCCATTTCACTGTTGGCGCCAGATGGCGTTTTATACTTCTCGACCAATTTCAGGCGCTTTAAACTCGACAGTTCAGCCCTGTCCGGGCTAGTCATTGACGATATTACCGCGAACACTATCCCGGAAGATTTTGCCCGCAATCCCAAAATCCATTATTGCTGGAGAATCAGGCATGGTGCGTAAAGTCAAAATTCTGGTTTCTGGCCGAGTTCAGGGCGTCTATTTTCGCGCCTTTACCCAGAACAAGGCCAAACAGTTAGGCGTGAAAGGCAGCGCTCGAAACCTGGCGGACGGACGCGTTGAAATTATTGCCGAAACCAAGAGCCCAACAATCGAAGAGTTCATCAAATGGTGCAGCAAAGGACCTGTAACGGCTCGCGTTGATCATATCGAAGTAACCGAATTACAGTCTGATGATCAATTAACGTCTTTCGACATAATAAGATAAATCCGTTTACGCTTGGTTTATTCGCTGGCCCAGACAAATTGTGTCTCACTTAATTTTTATTAGCTTCGAGTTGGTTCGGGATAGCCGCTTTAAATAGCAATACAAAAGGCGATAGACTCAACAAAAAACACAGCCTTTAATAGCAGCAATCCAGTACTTTTTATCGCGCGCCATCAGAAATATTTTTTTAGATCCATGCCGGCATAAAGCGATGCCACCTGCTCTCCATAACCGTTGAATTTTTCAGTGTTGCGTTTGGCCGTAAAAATGCTGCTGCCCAGCACTCGCTCGCGTTTTTGGCTCCAGCGCGGATGGGAAACTTCCGGGTTGACGTTGGCATAAAAGCCATATTCCCTCGGCGCGCTTTTATTCCAGGCTGTATCAGGCATGTTTTCCAGCAGACGGATTTTAACGATTGCCTTGATGCTCTTGAAGCCGTATTTCCACGGCACAACCAAACGTAATGGTGCGCCGTTCTGACTAGGTAGATCGTCATCATACATGCCGGTAGCCAGGATCGTTAACGGATGCATGGCCTCATCAATTCTTAGTCCTTCCACATAAGGCCATTCCAAAACGCCGGTTCGCTGGCCGACCATGACGTCCGGATTGTATAGCGTTGTAAATTCGACGAATTTTGCATTTGAGGTTGGCTCAAACCGTTTCAGCATCTTGCCCAGCGGAAAGCCTATCCATGGCACGACCATAGACCAGGCTTCCACACAGCGGAAACGGTAGATGCGTTCCTCTAAAGGATTGTCCTTTAAAATATCGTCCAAATTATAAATGCCCGGCCTGTTTACCTCACCTTCTACCGTTACGCTCCAGGGTCTGGTTTTTAGTGCCCGTGCCAGCTTGGAGGCATCTTGTTTATTGGTAGAGAATTCATAATAATTCGTATAGCTGGTGACATCTTCGTAATTGGTCGGTACCAAAGGTTCCGAATAAGGCCCTGTGAGCACATCAGCATACTTGCCGCTTTCTGCATTAGCCAATCCTGGCAGCATCAGTGCCGCAGAGCCGGCAGCTGCTGCTTTAATAAATTGCCGACGTGACTCAAAGACCGCCCGTTCAGTGATTTCGCTGCCTAAAATGTCAGCTTTGACTTTGATCAACATATTTACGCCCCTTGGGCCATATATTTACGGCCCAACCAATAATCGGCACTGACATAGCGGCCGCCGCCCATAAAAAACAGCACCAGCAGCATGATGAAGTAAGTCGCGGCAAATTCAATACCATTGTTGAGCACGACAAAATTGCCTTTTTCAGTCAGCCAGGCGTAATCGCCATATTGCTGCAGTATAGATTTAGCCTGTTCCAGACGTTCCATTGCCGCTATTGTTCTATCCGTCGCGAATAAGCCGCTGTCTCCGGCAATTGCCAACCAGCCGTATTGCCAGTGCACCGAGACGGCCGCAACGACCATCACCACCATCAGAGGAATAGTAATCAGGCGCACGCCAAACCCAAACAGCAAAAATAAAGCGCCCAGAATCTCAACCGTTATCGTTAACAAAACCATCAACCAAGGCAACGGCATGCCCAATCCCCACTCTGGATTACCGAACCAGTCGACAGTACTGCTAAAGCTGGCGATTTTTTTGGTACCGGCCATCCATAAAACAGGCGCGAGGTAAAGTCTCAGCAGTAACGGTGCAAGAAAGTCCAGCACTTTAGCTTTATCTAGCCATTTCGATAGCCGCCGACCCCAAACAACGCTTTCATCTACTACAGTGGCAAAATCAATATCTCTAATATTCATGATAAGCCATTCTCCTTATTAGTCATTCAGTTATAACAGCCATAGCCTTAATCGTAAGATAACTCAAATATGAAACCTGTGCCTTGATTATTTCCGCTGGAAAGGCTCAGAATTTTTCTGTCCTAATTGCAATTATGGCTGTGCATTCATTTTGGGATTGTAATCCAGCGGATGGCAGTTCTCTCAAGGGCGGGCACATCATCGATGTTTTCTCAAGACGGATGCTGATGACTTAGCCAGTCAAGCACACCCAATCCCGCGCACAGACCAGTGGCGAAACAGGCTGTGAGCAGATATCCGCCGGTAGGAGCCTCCCAGTCAATCATCTCGCCGGCGACGAACACGCCGGGAATAGCAGTGAGCATAAGGTTTTGATCGAGGCCGCTAAAACGCACGCCTCCGGCAGTACTGATCGCTTCGGCGAGGGGGCGAGTCGCACGCACTGTGATCGGCAAGGATTTGATGGTCGCCGCCAGCGTAGCCATGTCGGCAAATTGTTCCTTACTGAGAACCTCGCGCAGCAGAGCCATCTTGACGCCGGCAATACCGAGCCGACTTTGCAAATGGCTAGATATAGACCGCGATCCGCGGGGCTTGCTGATTTCGGTAAGCACCCTCTCGGCATCGCGCCCGGGTGCTAGATCAAGCGTGAAGGTAGCACTTCCGTGGATATTCAAATACTCACGCAGACGCTGCGAAAATGCGTAGATTAGGCTGCCTTCGACACCGTGCGCGCTAATCATCATTTCGCCTTGTCGTCGCTCGGTATGCCCCTGAATGTCAGTAAAAGTCAGCGCCACTGATTTGAGAGGCGTTCCAGCAAATTTGTCTCGCAAATATGAACTCCACGCCACTTCAAAGCCACAATTAGCGCTTTGCAATGGCGCGATCTCTACGTTGCGCGCCTGCAGCCATGACACCCAAGCACCATCTGATCCCAGCTGCGGCCAGCTGGCTCCGCCCAGCGCCAACACCGTCGCCTGCGGCTTGATTGAGATTTCACCTCTCGGATTGGCCAGTCTCAACGAGCCATCAGCGTTCCAGCCCAGCCAGCGGTGACGCACATGCAGGCGTACGCCAGCGCTGCGAAGGCGATGCAGCCAAACCCGTAGCATCGGCGCAGCTTTCATCTGTGTGGGAAATACTCGGCCTGAACTGCCGATAAAAGTATCGATGCCCAGCCCATATACCCATGAGCGCAATGCTCTAGGCGGCAATCGGTCGAGCAATGCTTGCAGCTGCGGTTGACGATTGCCATAGCGGGTGCAAAAGGTGTTATAGGATTCGCTATGAGTGATATTCAAACCGCCGATGCCGGCCAATAAAAACTTGCGGCCGAGAGATGGCATGGCATCATAAACATCGACTTGTATACCCGCAAGACAAAGCGCTTCAGCAGCCATCAGCCCAGCCGGCCCTCCTCCAATAATGGCGACTTGCTGGGTGATGTAATCGGGCTGGGCAGTGTAATTGTTCATAGAATGAGAGTGTAGGTATTTGAGGCGATTCTCATTTTAACTTAAATGCTGCAGTCAATAGCTCGAACACAAAAAAAACCGAAGATCGATGTGAACTGGCAATAAAAGCTAGTTTTTTGGAAAATCTTGCTTAATTTTGCAAGCAAGTCAGTCAGTTTGGCTATAAACCATTATTTTTAAAAAGTTAAAGCTCATTCAGGAAAACTCTTTCTACTATAAAAATAGCCAGAAAATTAGTTTTTTAGCACAAAAATACAATGAAAAACGAAAGAATCACTTAAGTTAAATCAGATATAAATGCTCAGCTACAGTTAAATAGTCCGGGAGTAATATCTTATGATTCTGACAAAGTTTAAACTTAACGATGGCACTGAGTATTTTGCAGAAGCTTATGTTGACGGACACCTGATTAATCCGCGATTTTCATCTGAATCTATCCCTGAATCTCCTTTTATCATCCATGCTGAAAATATATTTTCAGTGCATGCTCTAGTTGATGGATACACCTTATGCGTAGGCGTCTTTGATAATCTCAATGATGCCCTGTATTGCGCTAAATACCGCCCTATTTGACATTAGGAGATCCAAAAACATAAATACGTGTTGCCAGAGTTAGTCATTTGGCGGCATGGTGGGCCAAAGTGTGATTCAAGGCATATGATAAGCATTCGACACAATATCTCTCTCCGAGGTAGATCACTAGCATGTGAAGTTTTATGACATGAGTCCTATTATCGCTTATGAAAAAATTTAAATTTGGTGACGATACTGAATGTTTGGCAGAAGACCTCATTGATGGCCACTTAGTCAATCCGGTTTTTAAGAATGGACTATTCCCAGAATCACCTTTCATTCTTCGCGTGGAGCATCAATTTTCAGTTCATAACTTGGTTAACGGATGCCTCAGATGTTTAGGCGTATTTAATAGCCTCAATGAGGCCTTGAATTATGCTAAAAATGGCTATTTTTGGCGTAATGAAACTTATGCTTAAGTTCTGTTACCCCATGTTATTGATGGAGAAAGACGCAACCGTTATATCGGCTCTTGAGCGTTCAAGAGCCGATACTTTTCGATGCGCCGGACACTCAAATGTCTTTGGTAAAACAGACGTAATTGATATCAACCGCGGCGGACCGAAGCCCTTGCTGAATTGTCCGAAATCAGACACAACGCCTCTTGACTATCCATTATTTATCTTTGTCAATGACATAAAACTAGATGGTCCCGATACTGCCGATTTAATAGCGGCACAGCCTCTGCAAGTAGAGAGCTTAGCGGCAACTCAGCAATCTAAAAATTCTTAGCCCAGTTATTTCTCCATCTTCCTACAGGATGACATCAAGGACTGGCTTCTATTTCTATACTGACTATGACGTGCAAACCTGCTATTACGCAATTTAACTAATTGATTTATTCGACTTGTATATTTAGCATCATTTAACACGTCAATTGACTTTCCCGGGTGCAATATCGACCATCCACTGGTGGAGGTGATTTATGATGACTCGTTACTTGTTTGTGTTTTGTTTTAGCTTGAGTCTTGGCTTAGCGGCTTACGCGGCCGACCCTGCCCAGCCCAAAGCTAATGCGGCGGCCGAAAAGCCCGCTAAAAGCAATGCAACTGCGATCGGAGACGAGACGGGAATGTGTTTCAAAGGAACGGGTTGCGATGGTGAGAAAATTGGTTACAAGACCATTCCTGGCTGCAAAAAAGCAAGAGGTAATAGCTGGTATGGACACACTATAATAGGAGGACATGACAAATGTGTTAGTAAAGATAGAGATCATTTGGATTGGAAATAATCTGTTATCTTCTGGATACCATATATTTTGCTCAGAGGCTTTGGACGAAGCGGTGGTGCATTACGGAGCGCCTTAGATTTTTAATACCGATCAGGGGGCAATTCGCCCGCGAAGCCTTCACCAGTAAACTCAAAACCCATCAGATCCAGATTAGCATGGACGGTAAAGTCTCCCGGATCGATAATGTCTTTGTGGAACGGCTCTGGCGTTGCTTAAAGTCTGAAAAAATCTACCTGAAAATATATGAAACACCTCAGTAAGCTGAATGCTAATTCTGCTTCTACAATGAAGAAAGACGCCATCAGGAATTAGAGCAAAGAACATCGGATGAAGTGTATTATGCTGGCCTTGTTAATGAACAGAAAGCAGCATAATTCGGCAGGGCTATCACTTAAGAATGATAAATGACTGTCCAATCAGCGGAGCCACATCTGTTACTACACAAATAATCGATGTATAACCAATTTATTTTTTTTCCATATTGAATGTGTAACATCAAATGATAAATAATCATTGTTATATATTTTGACCCGCTATATCGTTTGCACGATTATTGCCATCAGTTAATAAGCTATGGAACCGAATCACTTCAATATTTTCAGCGATATTCCCCTTCAACTACCCGAAGAACTATTTGACTGTATACTCAAGCAGGATAATATTCGCATTGAACGAATCGTTTCCAGAGGCCATGTTACACCTGAAGGCTATTGGTATGATCAAGTCTTTGATGAATGGGTCATTCTGCTCCAGGGTCAGGCAATTGTCGCTTATGAACAAGACCAAGTGTGCTTCACATTAAAAACCGGTGATTATTTGTTCATCTCTGCGCATGTCAAACATCGCGTCGAATGGACTATGCCGGAAATTGATACTGTCTGGCTGGCAGTTCACTTGCTTAAAAGAGATAGTTAATTATGAAGATAGGTCTACAGACATGGGGATCCAATGGCGACATCCGGCCTTTATTGGCTTTATCCGAAGCGTTACAAAAGGCGGGGCACCAGGTAACACTGGCAGCCAGCAGTATTGATAACAGCAGCTATACGGATATTTGCCAGCGGCTGGCTATTGACTACCGGCAAGTACCCGCACATATCGATTTTGATATGTCTGCCTTTGCGCAAAAAACGTTCAGAATGAACACATTGCAATGGCTTAATACTTTACTTGAAGAGGTCTTCCTTCCGTACGAGCAGGCTATTTATGAAGCATCTAAGCAATTAGTTGAAGAAAATGACTGCGTGATCGGCCATCACTTTTTGTACCCGTTGAAGCTGGCTGCCAGTAAACAGAAAAAGCCACATGTTAGCGTGACATTTTGTCATGGTGCAATTTCCATGGCAGAAAAACCTCCTTTCAAATTTCCTGATTTGGGACCCTTAATTAACCGCTTTCAATGGCATATTCTGGATTATATCTTTGATTTCGCGCTAAAAAACAGCCTTAGCAAGCTCTGGCTTAGCGAGGGCATGCCTGCTTTTAAACATGTTTTTCCCGAATTGTTAAATTCGGATTTTCTTAATCTGATAGCTGTCGATCCGCTTTTTTGTCCTTATCAGAACCAATGGCATCCGATCCATCAGAGTTGTGGTTTTTTGAATTTATCAGACACGGCTGAAACTTGGTTAATTCCTGACGATCTGCAACAGTTTATTAAACAAGGAGAAAAGCCTGTTTATATGACATTCGGTAGCTTACAACAAGCAGTGCCTGATTGGAGCATGGACCTATTTATCAAAACCGCTCAGAAGACAAACTGCCGCGCAATCATTCAAACCAGTTCCGATAGATATCCACCCGAAACGCAGCATGGAGATATTTATTTTATTGGCAAGCATCCTCATCAAGCTGTCTTCAAACACTGCGCAGCTGTTGTACATCATGGCGGTGCTGGAACTACTCACTCCGCTACGCTCAGTGGTTGTCCTTCAATTGTAGTACCTTTCATGGATGAGCAACTGTTCTGGGCTTGTCAACTTCAACATTTAAATCTTGCCCCAGCCCCTTTGCCGGCAAAAAATGTAACTGCAACAGCATTATCAGAAAGAATACGAGAAGTATTGCAATCAGAAAGCATGCGGCTAAATGCTCTTAAAGCCAAAAACAAAATTGATCCAGGGCAAGGGACCCGGCGGGCCGTGCAGTTGCTGGCAGCGGCTCTCAGCCGGACCCGGCCCTGAACGGGCGCCGGCGCTGGCCTTTTTCGCGTCGCCGTCGGATTCGAGTTACATCACGGGCGAGATCCTGACCTTG
>CAYPJI010000027.1:0-15204 GCA_964411045.1 uncultured Methylobacter sp.
TCTTTATCAATGGGCGTCGGCAAATCGGGGGCGGTAATTTCTATTTTGCCCGATAAATACTGGCCAGTCAGAGAATCTTTGTTGGCGAGTATGTCTTCCAGTGTGCCTTGGGCGATGACGCGCCCGCCATGGACGCCAGCGCCAGGGCCGATATCGACGATGTGGTTCGCCGACCGTATGGCATCCTCGTCGTGTTCGACCACGATCACGGTATTGCCCAGATCGCGCAAGCGGAACAAGGTATTCAGCAGGCGCTGATTGTCACGCTGGTGCAGTCCTATCGACGGCTCGTCCAGCACGTACATGACGCCGACCAGTCCGGCGCCGATCTGGCTGGCCAGACGTATGCGCTGCGCTTCGCCGCCGGACAGCGTTTCGGCGCTGCGGTCCAGCGTCAAGTAGTCGAGCCCCACGTTGACCAGAAATTCCAGGCGCTCCTGAATTTCCTTGACGATTTTGCCGGCAACTTCGCCGCGTTTGCCAGTTAATTTAAGGTACTTGAAAAAATCCAGCGATTTGCGGACAGGGAAGCGTGTCAGATGATGAATCGGTAAATCTTCAACGAAAACATTTCTGGCCGAGATGTTAAGCCGCGCGCCGCCGCAGACATTGCAGATCCTGTTGGATAAATACTTCGACAGTTCTTCCCGGACCATTTGCGAATCGGTTTCATGATAGCGCCGCTCCATATTGGCGATAATACCTTCGAAGCTATGACGCCTTTTCTTGGCGCCGCCGCCGGTCATGAATTTGAATTCGATGGTCTCATTGCCGCTGCCATACAGGATCATCGATTGAATATCATTGGGCAGTTGCGAAAACGGAATTTCCGGATCGAAGTTGTAATGCTTGGCCAGCGAACAAATGATCTGGTAATAATAAGCATTGCGACGATCCCAACCGCGAACCGCACCGCCGGCAAGACTGATGTCGGGATTATGAATGATCAGCTCGGGATCGAAGTACTGCCGCACGCCCAGGCCGTCACAACTGCTGCAGGCGCCTTTCGGGTTGTTGAATGAGAAGATGCGCGGCTCCAGTTCATTCAGGCTGTAACCGCAATGCGGGCAGGCGTAGCGCTCGGAGAACAGCAGCTCCGTGCCGTTATCCATGCAGGCGGCGACAGCAATACCGTCGGCCATGCGCAGGGCAGTCTCGAAAGATTCGGCCAACCGTAGGCCGATATCGTCGCGAATTTTAAAGCGGTCGACAATGACTTCAATGGTGTGCTGCTTTCTCAGATCCAATGCCGGCGCTTCATCCAGGTCATGCACGACGCCGTCGATGCGGGCTCGAATAAAGCCTTGCGCGCGCAGGTCCTCGAGCAACTGGGTATGTTCGCCTTTGCGCTGGCTGATGACCGGGGCCAGCAGCATCCAGCGCTGGTCCTGAGGCTGGGCAAGCACCTGATCGACCATCTGGCTGATCGTTTGCGCTTCCAGCGAGACCTGATGCTCAGGGCAGCGCGGCGTGCCGGCCCGCGCATACAATAATCTTAAATAATCGTAGATTTCGGTAATCGTGCCGACTGTCGAGCGCGGATTGTGCGAGGTCGATTTCTGCTCGATGGAGATTGCCGGCGACAGGCCTTCGATATGGTCGACGTCAGGCTTTTCCATCATCGACAGGAACTGGCGGGCGTAGGCGGAAAGCGATTCTACATAGCGTCTTTGGCCTTCAGCGTAAATCGTATCAAAAGCCAGCGATGACTTGCCGGAACCGGAAAGTCCGGTGATGACGATGAGTGAATCCCGGGGCAGATCGAGATCGATATTTTTCAGATTATGCGTTCTGGCGCCACGTATGCTAATGATATCCATCAAATAAGTCCGTCAATCAAAACAACTTTATAATATACGTTCAAAATAGGCATGATTCAACGCGACAGACCAATGGTTATTCAGATGGATGATAAGCTTTGGGTTACTACTTACAATATTAGGGTTATTGCTTACAATTTAACATAATATACATTATGCGAAGTTTCTAATTACATTTACTTTTGGGATTATTGCTATGAAACATCCAGAATTTCCTTTATCCGATGAATTAATTTATTTAAATCATGCGGCCGTATCACCGTGGCCTAAAAGAACCAGCGAGGCAATCGCAAAGTTCGCAGAACAAAATACGCTATACGGATCATATTTTTATCCAGAATGGTTAGCTAAGGAATCTGAATTACGGTCCCAGCTCCGAATTTTATTAAACGCTCCCTCTGTAGAGGATATTGCTTTAGTTAAAAATACTTCTGAAGCTCTATCTTTTGTCGCCTATGGCCTGGATTGGAAATCCGGCGACAATATTGTCAGCAGTAATGAAGAATTTCCCTCTAATAGATTACCTTGGCAATCTCTGGCCCAACAAGGTATTGAATTTCGTCAAGCTGACTTAAGAAATTCTACTTCTCCCGAGGACGCTTTGTTTGAGTTGGTAGATGGTAATACCCGTTTACTAACGATAAGTTCTATACAATTCGCTTCGGGTCTGCGTCTGGATCTGGATCTGGATCTGGATCTGGATCTGGATCTGGAAAAGATAGGCGCATTCTGTAAACAGCGCTATATCTTTTTCTGTATTGATGCAATTCAAAGCCTAGGCGCGGTTCAGTTTGATGTGCAGGCTTATCAAGCTGATTTCGTCATGGCTGATGGTCACAAATGGATGTTAGGTCCTGAGGGTTTGGGTGTTTTCTATACTACGCCTACAGCTAGAGATAGACTAAAATTGACACAATATGGTTGGCACATGATAAAAGACACTTATAATTATGAAAATAAACCCTGGGAAATTCATCCCACCGCCCGTCGTTTTGAATGTGGCAGCCCAAATATGCTGGGAATTCATGCCCTCTCTGCCAGTCTGTCGTTATTGCTGGAAACCGGAATGGCAGTTGTTGAATCTTTGATTATGGAAAAAACCAATTATTTAATGGAACAGATTCATAGAAACGAGAAGTTAATTTTATTATCTCAGAAGCGAAATCAATTAAATTCCGGTATCATAATATTCAAGCACGAAACAGCCCAGAATGATGCTTTTTATAGATACTTGCAGAAAAATGGCATTGTCTGTGCTTTACGCGGTGGCGGAATACGGTTATCCCCACATTTTTATAATAATAATGAAGAATTAAAGAAAGCGATATCTATAATGGAACTGTATTGCGATTAACAGTTCCCGTTAGATTTCTCTATATAAAAACGACTCTATTAATAACCGGTTATCCAGTTTGCAACAAATCGCCCTATTCTTTCGATTACGATTAAGGATGAGCTTGGTGCTCATTCTATTTATCTCTTTGCTGAGCCAATTTGCTTCAGCTGCGCCTCCTGTAATTGAAAAACAACAAAACATAGTCATTCCAGTCATCAATAGAGCTAATCAGCAGGATACTATTAGCCGAAATGGGTTAAGTGCTATTTTCAAGATGCGTTTACTGCGTTGGAATGATGGCTCTGCGGTGATAGTTTTTGTACTCAATGATGACGATCCATTACATAAACAGTTTTGCAAACAGATATTAAATGTTTTTCCTCATCAAATGCGCCGAAACTGGGATAAGTTAGTATTCAGTGGATCAGGTCAGGCTCCAATTCTTGTAGAAAGCAAGGAGGAAATGATCGAAAAAATAGAAAAAACACCGGGGTCTGTAGGTTATTTAAATTTAAGTGATTTAACAAATGGTATCAAGCGGTTGGATATTAAATAAGGAAATGTGCATGTATGTTGGAAAATTTAATTTAAATAACCTTAAAAGGTTGCTCATTTGCAATGTTGTGGTAATAGCCCCCTTTGTTTCCAACAATGCAATCGCAACTGAGAAAAACTGGCTGCCGGAGTTGCCGGATACAGTACAAATACATGGTTTCCTTTCTCAAGCATTGATTCACACATCGGATAATAATTTCTTTGGTACAACTGATGACAATATTTCTGATGATTTCAGAGAATTAGGTATTAATGGCTCATGGCGTATCATCCCTGATTTGCAAATAGCGATGCAGGTAGTATGGCGGGATGCAGGAAAAACTGATGAACAAGGTTTGCGTATTGATTATGGACTGGCTGATTATCGCCTGTACTCATCGGAGGACAGTTTATTAGGCATTAAAGCAGGAAGAGTTCCAACGCCACTGGGTTTATATAATGACACTCGAGATGTCGCATCCACTAGGCCGGGTATATTTTTACCACAATCGGTTTATTTTGACAGGAATCGAAATACCGCATTGTCTGGCGATGGAGGTTACCTGTATGGAGAACAAAATACCGATTGGGGAGATTTTTCATTACATGTCGGCATTATTGTTCCACGTACTGAGGATCCTGATTTACAAAATCAATTTGCAAAAAATCTTCAATTAGATGGAGATACTTCTTGGGTTAGCCGTTTAAATTATGAATGGAGAGGCGGCGAAGTCCGGTTAGCAATCACTTATGCTGAATTCAATGGACACTTTTCGCCTATACCTGCTTCAATTAAATTAAATGAAGGTCAACTCCAATATAAGCCATTGATTTTTTCTGCTCAATATAATGCCGAGAAATGGTCATTGACTGGAGAATATGCGTTCCGGGGCTTACGATTAAATAATTTTGGTGTATTCCCTGATTCTGACATGACAGGTCAAGGCTATTATCTTCAAGGAATTTACAAAATTACATCTTTTTTACAAGGTATGGTGCGATATGATGAACTCATCTGGGATACAGATGATAGAGATGGTAATAAATATGCTGCACAATCTGGTAATCCGGCTTATTCAAGATTTGCCAAAGACTGGACCATTGGTTTACGGTTTAAATTAATTCCTGGTTTGCTTCTTAGCACTGAATATCATCACATAAACGGTACTGGAACAATATCCCAACTGGAAAATACCGTAGGATCTACAAAACAGCATTGGGATTTATATGCAGTAATGCTGTCCTATGATTTCTAATTTACATTAATCATTTCAATTTCAGGCTGAAGATGATCTATATATGGATTAAGCTCTGGTTCAGGCATAGGCTTACCTATGCCATAACCTTGTGCATAATCCACACCCATTTCTGATAGTTCTTTCAATATCATTTCATTTTCAACAAACTCAGCAATTGTTTTTATTCCCATTCCCTGTCCAACATCATTAATCGCTTTTACGAAAAGCTGATCTTCCTTGTTATTAGCAAGGTTTTTAATAAAACCGCCATCAATTTTTAAGTATTGAACAGGTAACTGCTTAAGATGGCTCATGGATGAAAACCCAACACCAAAGTCATCTAAAGCGAATTTGCCGCCTATATTCGTTATATAAGTCATGAAATCACGCGCGGATTGTATATTAGTGACAGCCTGAGTTTCCAGAACTTCGAAAATGAACTTATGAGCAGGTACATTCCATTTATCAAGATATTCAGCAATAATGGAAAATGCATTAGGATTGGAAAGCATTTCGCCGGACAGGTTAATGGATAAATGGATATTCAATCCCTGTTTAATAAATAAAGACTGTTTTCTAAAAGCAAGATCAATAACTCTTTGATCAATTTTAGTAATCAATCCAAAGTGTTCGGCAATGCCGGTAAACATGCCAGGCGGGATAATTTCTCCATTTTCATCAATCATCCTTAATAAACATTCATAATGAGAAATGCTTTTATCGGCTATTTTCATGATGGGTTGATAATAAAGAATAAACCTATCTTCTTCTAACGCCTTTTCAATTTTTGCTTTCCAATTTACTCTATGTCGTATTTCATCCCTGGCTAAATCTTCCATGGTGGCAAGAGACCACCCTCCTCTACCCATTTGTTTTGCTTTGTACATGGCGATATCAACAGTTGCCATCAACTCTTGAGGAGAAAAACCAGGGGCCGGAAAAATCAGCATGCCCGCACTGATAGTTACTCCTAGATCAATATTGTTAACCGTCACTTTAACTGTAGCAATCTCGGTGCATATTTTCTGCACCACTTTTTCTGCATGATCCTGATCAATGCAATATGAAATTACTACGAATTCATCGCCGCCTAGTCTGGCAACAATATCCGTATCACGAATTATTGAAAGCAGTTTATCAGCGACTTTAATTAATAATTCATCACCTACATTATGACCGCTGCTGTCATTAATATTTTTGAATTGATCTATATCAAAAAGAATAAGAGCTCCTTTTTGATTATATCGTGTAGCGATAGTTAGAGCATGCGCCAATTCCTGATCAAATCTGCGTCGATTATATAAATTGGTTAATGGGTCATGATCCGCTAGCCATGACAATTTTTTTTCTGTTATTCTGCGTTCAGTCAAATCCAGACCAACGGATAATATTTCAGTTTTTTTATTATTTTTTATAAGTGTAAAAAACCATGAAATATATAATTCATTTCCTTTTGATGAAAATAGAATACATTCATAACGAAATGTTCTTCTCTGCTGATTGGATATTTCTTCAATAGCATTAGAAATAGTTTTTATATCTTCATGGCCAAAAACCAGATTAACGAATAGTTGCTGCTTTAATTCGTTTTCGCTGTAACCTATCTGTTTCTCGGCATATTTATTGCTCATTATAATTCTTCCGGTATTATCAATTATTATAATAATAACCTGAGCCGTATTAATTATATTGGAAACCAGATTTTTTTCTTGTTGCAGTTCAACACTCCGTTCGGCCAGTCGTTGCGTGCGAAGATCAACATCTCTATCCAGGTTCTTCAAAGTAAGAATCAAATCTTGCGTGGCGTTATTTAATATATCAATTTCATCGTTAAATAATTTATGTCCAGAAGCAACAGGCATTATTTCATTTACTTTTAAATAGTTTTTCTTGGCTATCCATGGCAGCAAAGCAATGAATGCATTTAAACGCTTCATTGGTTTAATCAATAAAAGCAATAGAATTACACCAGCCAATATTAAACTTATTATTCCGCTTAGCGCATATAACATCGATGACTTATTAATATCGATTAATTCTTCGCTTAAATTATCAATAATAACAAGGTCGGCAATATTATTATCTTTGCTGAATGGGAAAATAATTATTTCATAATCATTATTATTGTATTCAAAGCGTGCTTTTTTTGCGGGCAAGCTATCTGGCAATTTATTCATAACAGCCAGCAAGAGTGGAAAGCTTTTTTCATATTCCGTTAATGCAATGATGGCCTTTGACCATTTATCCAGAGTCGGTTTTGTCGAAACTATTTCATTTTCATTATTCTGTACTAGAATTCCAATTTCCTTACCGGTAATGGCTTTCATCCTTAGCACCATATCCGCTAGGTCTCTTCCAAATATAAATACTCCAATAAATTCTCCATTATGCAAAAAGGGATAAGCCTTATACTGCACACAGTTGATACCACAAAGAATTTTTTCGAAAGGCTCTTCATTTTCAAATACATAATTGAGCCACGGAGAAAAAACATCTTTATTTAATACTGTATCCCCCCAACTGTTCAGTAAATCTCCTTTTTTTGAAAATAAATAAGCGGATTTGATATCAGACTCAAGCTCTATCTTGAACCAATTGGCGTTAATAATTTTTTCTATCTGATCCAATGCCTGCTGAGATGATAGGTCAAGACTAATGACGGCGGGAATGATCCAGGTAATGTCAATTTGATCAAGCTTTGACTGCTGCAGAATACTATCGAATGCTTGTTGGTAGAAACGATGAACCCTATCTCGCTCCTGTGAATAATTTTTTTCTAATGTCAGATTACCGAATATAAAAACACTGCCTGAAGATGTCAGAATAGCTATGCTTACGGCTAAAATTGCTTTCCAGGTAAGGCTCAGGAATCTGCTTTTTTTCTTGATATTATCTTGCATTAAGATGAGCGGTATTTTCTATTACGTTCTGTCCATTTAAATCTTCGCTTATTTTATCAAATAGACTATGAAATTCTGGTATTAAATTTCTGTAGGTATTTTCTGGATAAAATACATAAGGAGCTCGTATTCCAAAGCACTCAATAGGTTCCCCTATTTGATCAAATTGCACACCAAAATGGCGCAATAAAATTGCAAAACGCGGCTCTATCATGGCAAAGCCATATTCCATACTTTCCTTAAATAAGAAATATATTGCGGCCGAAATGAGACACATAGGTAAGTAATTGATTGGGAAGCGTTTATTTGTGCCATCTATGTTTTTAGACTGGCTAATATTCTCTTGATCTAGATCGTAGCTATCAAAAGGCCGTTTTCTAAAAGATGAAATAATGGCCATCCGAGAAAGTTCACCTATATTTGTTCCATTAATCTTATCTATATAATTATTGTTTAAATTAAACGCCTCTACGCAATATTTTTTAATAGGTAATGGTCTTCTATGTTTTTCTGTTTGAGGAATTAGCCGTATATAACCAATTGCCTTATTGCTTGGTCTATGAAATAACAGACTATGCAAAGAATAATCATCATATTCATCAATTTCCATATTATTATTTAGTCGATTACCTAAATCATGGTAGCCGAATTCTTCATGAAATACGCTGTATCGCAATTTATAGGCAATGGTTTTTAACTCTTTTGTATTAACATTAACCATCCGAAAATATTTTGAATAATGATTTCCTATTTCTTCTCTGTCTGACATAGCTATCCTTACTCCTTATTATAAACTCACTAATATCATCACATAGATGATAACTATTGATTAATTGCTATATAAATATTTATACAACCAAATTTATTATTATCCATTCAATCATATTTAATTATGATGAGTTTTTTAGTTTATCTTCGATAAATATCGAAGAAATCAATATATATTCTAACAGGAAAAGTTACATGACTGAATTTAAAGGTCCTGTTAAATGTGAGATCGGGATATGCAAAAAGAGCAGATTTTTGTTATATAAAGAGAAAATAAATTTTCTACGCTGACTGTCCTTAACAAAATCCTGCTAAAGATGAAGTTCACGCACTTATTCCATGATGTGGGCGATTTTTACCGAGTCTTTATAGCAAATGACAAAAAATTAGTTAGATCCCGAAAGCGTCCTTATCGATGGGTTTTAACGTGATGATAGCGATTTTAGTGTACTGCCATCAGCCAGATTTTCGACCATTCAATTTTACTAATCAAACTTGCCGAGAAAACCTCTTAATTTTTTCTATTTTTTTTAATGAAACTATTACAGCGTTAATATGAGCATGGCGGAGCGCCCAACCCTTATTAGCCTGAATCTAGCCAATATCTAATTTAAAAAGTCTTTTAAAATTTTCCGTACTCTGTTGCGCGATCTGTTGAAAGCTTGTGTTTCTTAATTCAGCTATATGTTCAGCTACATAACGTACGTAGGTAGGATAATTTGGCTTTCCACGGAATGGAACCGGCGCTAAGTAAGGCGAATCAGTTTCAATAAGAAAGCGGTCTGCAGGTACTTTCTTTGCTACTTCCTTGATTTCTTTAGCGCTGTTAAATGTCACAATACCGGAAAAAGAAATATAAAACCCCAAATCCAATGCTTTTTCGGCAAAATCCCAGTCTTCAGTAAAACAGTGAATAACCCCGCCTATATCACGAGCGCCCTCTTCTTCCAAAATTCGTAATGTATCTTGCTTTGATTCGCGGGTATGAATGATCAGCGGTTTTTTTAGAATCTTTGCGGCGGCAATATGCTTTTTGAAACGTTGGTGTTGCCAATCAAGATCGCCTTTACTGCGGAAATAGTCAAGGCCTGTCTCCCCTATTGCAATAACCTTTTTCTCTTGGCCTAACGCGACAAGTTCATCAACACTAGGATCCCTGCCGTCCTGAACATTCGGATGAACTCCAACGGTAAGGGAAATTTGAGAATAACCTGAGACCAGATCATGCATGGCCGGATAGGATTCCAAATCAATGGCTATGCATAGCATATGTTCAATTTGATTATTCTCCGCTTCCTTCATGAAACAGGAAAAATCGTGTTGGTAGGGCTCCAGATCGATGCGATCCAGGTGGCAATGAGAGTCGATAAGCATTCGGTAAAATCACATGGTGTGGGTTGATCGGTCAGAACCTAAACTGCCTGCTAAATACATTTCTATTTTATTGCGAGCCATGCCGCCATCCTGGTCACTGAACTGTACGCCAATGCCGGTTGCTCGGTAACCTTCCGAGCCCGGCGGCGTTTTCCAGATTATTTTCCCGGCAATAGGAAGCCGTTCGGTTTCTTCCATTAAATTTAACAGCATGAAAACTTCCTGGCCCATTTGATATTCCCGATTAGTGGGAATAAATAGGCCGCCATTGATCACAAAAGGCATGTAAGCTGCATATAAAGCGTTTTTATCTTTAATTGACAGCGACAATATACCTTGTCTGGGGGATGATTCTGCCATGGTATTATTTGCTCAAGTTAATTTCAGACCATTTTATTAAGATCTCTTCAAACATCAATTGTTTATTGATTGGAGAATCCAGTCGCTGGCGAGTTGCCAATAATAAGTCATACAATTTGTAAACTCTTTTTAATTCTAGCTGTTGTGACATTTCTTTCAAGGAATTTGCCAAGTCCGGATTATATAAATTTTCAATATTTGCCGAATAAGAACATTTAATTAAATCGATAATCCAGGATGTAATCCAGAATAATAGCGGAGATTCAGGCAGCTTATACCAGTCTTCTGCAATCATGACAGGATTGTGCTGTCGTCTTGCGATGCCCATCCACGACTTGAAGCATTCATGACGCATGCCAATATACCCTTCATCCGCATATTGCTGGGCTAACAATGGCGCTCCTCTAGCCAGTCCGAATAGCAGTTCTGCGTTTTCCTGAACATTTTGCTGCTTAAGCCATGCAAGCGTTGCATCTCTAGCTGGAGTATTAATTACCAGCTTCTGGCATCGACTGACTATCGTTGCGGGTAACTTTGCCGGTTTATCTGTAATCAGGATAATGAGGGTGCGCTCTGTCGGCTCTTCCAGGCATTTTAGAAAAGCATTGGCTGCCGCATGATTCATCTGGTCGGCCGGACTGACAATAACGGCGCGATAAGCCTCGAATTGAGGTTTTAAGGTCAGTTGGGTGATTAAGTTGCGAATTTGGGCAATGGTAATGCTTTTGCCGGCTTCTTCGGGCTGAATATTAATAAGGTCAGGATGCGTTTCGGCATTGAGCAGTTTGCAACTGTCGCAGGAACCGCAATATAAACCATTGGACTGGGGATTTACGCAAAGCAGAGAAAAAGCGAACTGGCTAGCTAAATGTTGCTTGCCAAGCCCTCTGTTACCCGTAATAAGCAAAGCCTGGGGAATGCGCTTCTGAATAATATAGCTGTGAAGGTGCTCCCAGTTGGGCTTTAGCCAGGGCAATAATGCATTAGACATTCTCATCTTATTAATGGCCTGAGCACGTCAATCAGTTTATTTTGCACATCACTTAATGGTTGATCTGCCTTAACAAGCTTGATTCGTTCAGGGTAAAGCTCGGCTTGCCTTAAATAAGCCTGCCTGACGCGTTCAAAAAAGTCGATTTTTTCGGATTCAAATCTGTCCAGTTGCCCCCGATCTCTTGCCCGCGCAATACCGACCTCAACAGGCGCATCGAGCAACAATGTCAGGTCAGGCCGCAGAGCGCCTTGTACGAGATTTTCCAGCCATTCCAGAGTGCTCATATTCATATTGCGTCCGCCCCCTTGATAGGCATAGGTCGCATCAGTGAAACGATCGCAAAGCACCCATTTCCCTTGCGACAGCGCAGGCTCTATCACATGTTTGATATGTTGAGCTCTTGCGGCAAACATAAGCAGCAATTCTGCCGATTCTGAAATGCTCTCATTATTCGAATCCAATAGTAATTCGCGTATCTTTTCCGCCAATCGGGTACCGCCGGGTTCGCGAGTAACGATGACATCAATACCGTGATTTTGCAAATAGCTGCTTATAAAAGACAGGTTCGTGGTTTTGCCTACACCTTCTCCGCCTTCCAAGGTAATGAATTTTCCTCTAGTCACTGTTTTTTCCTTTGGAAGGTATCAACCGCTCGGTTGTGATCTTTTAATGTTGACGAAAAGACGTGCGTTCCATCACCACGCGAAACAAAATAAAGGCTATCGCCATTATCAGGATGCAGGGCCGCATAAATGGCATCTTGCCCGGGCATAGCTATCGGGGTAGGCGGTAAGCCTTTTACAACATAAGTATTATAAGGAGTGGTATTTTTTAAATCCTCGTAAGTAATATCACCTTTATAGAACTCACCCATGCCATAAATTACTGTAGGATCGGTTTGCAGCAACATTCCTTTTCCAAGCCGACGAATAAATACGTTACCGCGGTTTCCTTCTCTACAATTGAAGCGAGAATCAACGCCTCATAAGGATTTTTAAAAGGCAGATTTTCGGCTTTATTATGCCATGCCTGTTGCAATACCTGTTGCATCTTGTCATAAGCTCTCTTTAACAAAGAAACATCGGACATGTGTTTTTCAAAGAAATAAGTATCGGGAAAAAACATGCCTTCAGGATGCTTCGCATCCGTTCCAAATTGCAGCATTAGAGCTTCAAGATCAGTGCTGTTTAAAGTATGCTCCAGATGAGGGTTTTTCTGGATTTCCTGCAGTATATCTTTAAAGCTCCACCCTTCTGGAAAGGTAATCGCATATTGCTTGGTTTTGCCTTGAACGAATAAAGCTAATATTTCCGGTATATTTAAACCGGGCGCTAATTCGTACTCTCCTGTTTTAATTTTTTTGGCCGATTCGCTTGTGTAGGCGAAAACTTTAAACCAGATTGGATTAATGGCCACGTTCTGTTCGATCAATTTATCAGTGATCCGGCTTAATGAGTCGCCTTTTTCAATATCGATATAAACCTGTCTATCGAGCACTACAGGATTGTCTACCGCGCTTCGATAATCAGTCCATGCCCATACGCCCGTAAAACTGAAAATCAAAAATGTAAATCCGATAACTTTGCTGGTCATGACAAAGACGCCTCGGCCCCGTTTTTCAATCTATCGAGGCAAGATTGTATTTGTCTGGTTATCGGACCTATTAAGAAATGTTTGTTTTCAATTTGATGGACTGGCCATAAACCAATGATTGAATTGCTAACAAAGATTTCATCAGCCGATAAAAATTCATTTTTCTTAAATGGCTTCTCAATTATGTGAATATTACTACTTGATAATAGTTCTATAATAATACTGCGCATAATGCCGGCAACACCCGATTGAGACAATGATGCGGTGTAAACTGAACCATTTTTAACGTAAAAAAGATTGGTCATGGTCCCTTCGATAATATGATCATTGACATCCAGCATAATTCCTTCCTGAATAGATGAATCATTCCACTCGGATCTGGCCAATATTTGCTCGAGCCGATTCATGTGCTTGATTCCAGCCAATGACGGGTTTAACCCTAAACGGGTAGTGCAGAAACGGGCACTAATGCCCTGCTCTCCGAATGAAGGAGGATAATCGGGATAAGGATGAAGGCTTAATACGCGGGTAGGTTGAATTAAGTCTGGCTGACGATAGCCGCGTCCGCCAGACCCTCGAGTGACTATCAACTTGAGTACAGCTAAGCTTGAATCTTTGCAAAGATGGAGAGCTTCGGCGGTAATCAGTTCAGGATCCGGACAAGGGATATGGAGTCGATGGCAACCTGTATTTAAGCGTTTTAAATGCCGGTCGAGAAATACAGGTTGCCTATTTCTAACTTCTATTGTTTCGAATAATCCGTCGCCATACTGAAAGCCGCGATCAGATATTTCAATATGCTGCCTGCATTCGCCATTTACCAGAATCATCAGCAAGAAGCATTACGTATTGGGCAATACGTTGTAGCGTTACTCGTAACGTTTAAAAACTATGGATCCGTTAGTGCCGCCAAAACCGAATGAGTTGGATATGGCTATATCAATTCTCATATCTCTGGCTGTATTGGGCACATAATCAAGATCACATTCTGGGTCTTGATTTTCCAGGTTAATCGTTGGCGGAGCAATCTGATTTTCGATGCTTAAGGCTGTGAACACTGCTTCAATGCCGCCGGCAGCGCCTAATAAATGTCCTATCATGGATTTAGTTGAACTGACGGCGACTTTATAGGCGTGTTCGCCTAAAGCTGCTTTCATTGCCTGGGTTTCACCGATATCACCGGCAGGCGTTGAAGTACCATGAGCATTGATATAATCAACCTGATCCGCATTTATGCCAGCATCACGCAAGGCATTGCGCATGCAGCGGGCCGCGCCTTCGCCCCCTGCGGAAGGGGTAGTTATATGGTAGGCATCGCCGCTCATGCCATAGCCGACTACTTCAGCATAAATTTTTGCGCCGCGCGCTTTTGCATGTTCCAGTTCTTCCAGGACAACTACCCCGGAGCCATCGCTCAATACGAAACCATCTCGATCTCTATCCCAAGGGCGGCTAGCTGCCTGGGGATTATCATTGCGGCGTGACAAGGCTTTTGCAGAGGCAAAGCCGCCCATGGCCGTCGGCGAGGTAGTGCAGCGCTCGGCACCGCCAGCGACCATAACATCGGCATCGCCGTATTTAATTAAACGTGTGGCATCGCCAATATTGTGCGTACCTGTTGAGCAGGCCGTAACAATGGAAAAGTTGGGGCCTTTTAATCCATATTTGATTGAAAGGTTGCCTGAGATCATATTAATAATATTGCCCGGCACAAAGAATGGCGAAATACGGCGTGGGCCGCCTTTGTCATAAGTGACATAGCATTCTTCAATTCCGGTAATTCCGCCTATACCTGCACCAATTGCCACGCCAATACGCTCAGCGTTAGCCTCGGTGACTTCAATGCCTGAATCCTCAATAGCCTGACAACCGGCAGCGATGCCATAATGAATAAAAGCATCCATTCGTTTGGCATCTTTGTCAGGAATATATTGAGTAATGTCGAAATTTCTTATGACGCCGCCAAACGTAGTGGCAAATGGAGAAATGTCAAAAGAATCAATTGGAGTGATGCCGCTTCTACCGTTGATAATACCGTCCCAAGTTTCAGCGACAGTGTTAGCTAAAGGCGTGACAGCGCCTAATCCAGTTATTACGACTCGACGTTTGCTCAATGTAATGTACCGTAAGAAATGTATAGGGGGGAAGAAAGACTTTATTCTGATTAGTGGATGAACGAGAAGGTCCATCCACTAAAAAACAGGCTATTGCGCTGCGTTTTTTTCTACGTAATCGATAGCTTGTTGAACAGTTGTAATTTTTTCAGCTTCATCGTCTGGAATTTCAC
>CAYPJI010000028.1:0-14113 GCA_964411045.1 uncultured Methylobacter sp.
CCAGTGATTTACGCAGTCCGTAGAGAATAGGCAGTGCAGGCGTGTACGGTGTATAACCGTCTTTGTTGGCATTCATCTGGTCTCTTAAGTCCAGGAAGCAACGTGGATAGGTGGATGCTTCGGTGGCTTGCAGGGCTTTCTGGCTGAAGGCTAAAAACGCACCGCCGGCTGGCAGCATAAAGCCTTTTTGTGAACCGCTGATAGCACCGTCAACACCCCATTCATCCATCCGGAAATCCAGGCTGGCGATTGAGCTTACGCCGTCAACGAACAGCAGGGCAGGGTGACTGGCTGCATTCATGGCTTTGCGGACGCCGCCGATATCACTGGTAACGCCGGTTGCTGTTTCGTTGTGGGTTGCCAAAACAGCTTTGATTTCGTGCTTGGTATCTTCTTTCAGGCGGGCTTCCAGTCTGTCCAGAGGAATGCCTTTACCCCAAGCTTCTTGATGAATTTCAACGTCAAAGCCCAGTCTTTTTGCCATTTCAGCCCACAGATGGCTGAATTGGCCGAAGCGGTAGATCAATACTTTATCGCCTGGGTTTAATGTGTTGGTCAAGGCAATTTCCCAGCCCGCAGTACCCGTGGCAGGAAAAATAAACGCCTGTCCGGTTTCTGTTTTAAATACTTTTTTCAGGTCCTGCAAAAGAGGCGTCAGCAATTTAGGGAAGATAGGTGAGCGATGATCTTCCATATTGACATGCATAGCGTTCAGAACTTCACTTGGCACATTGGTAGGGCCAGGAATATATAGGTGGTTACGACCAGCCATTGTATCGCCTCTTTAAAAATAATTAGTTAAATATCAAATTAGTATAGAGATGAGCTTTAATTAAAGCTCAAAAAAACATCCAATAATGACATAGCCGCTATAAATCGGCAAGAACTGATTGGCAATATGTGCTTTAAAAATTGACTTTGACGACTCTGAAAGTAAAATGGAAGGTTAATTTATGCTCGGCTTAAGCCGGTAAAGGCCGTTCAAGCACTGAAATCAGAGTTCTAAGTTTAATAATACAGTTGGAAGGTATCAATGAGTCACACATTATATGAAGCGTCCGTTCAACGGGTTCAACGCTGTGAGCTAGCTGTTCCGGGTTCTAACCCCGGAATGTTCGAAAAAGCGTTGAAGAGCGGCGTGGATTTCATCTTTCTTGATCTTGAAGATGCGGTTGCCCCCGATGATAAGCTGCAGGCACGCAAGAATGTCATCGAAGCAATCAATGATCTGGATTGGAAAGGTCATGGAATTACTCTTTCAGTTCGTATCAACGGCCTTGATACCCAGTATATGGTGCGCGATGTGGTTGACCTGGTCGAGCAGGCCGGCAGCAAGATTGACACCATCCTGATTCCGAAAGTCGGCGTTTATGGCGACGTCTATATGGTTGAGGCGATGCTCAATCAATTGGAAATGCAGCAGGGCTTGAAAAATAAAATCGGCATTGAGGCGCTGATCGAAACGGCGCTGGGCATGGCCAATGTCGAAGACATCGCTCGCAATGGCGCTTCCGGTCGCCTGGAAGCCTTGCATTTCGGTGTGGCCGATTATGCAGCCAGCAATCGCGCCAGAACCACCAATATCGGCGGCTTGAATCCTGATTATCCCGGCGATCAGTGGCATGCCGCAATCAGCCGCATGACTGTCGCATGCCGCGCATTCGGCCTGCGTCCTATTGACGGTCCATTTGGCGACATCAAAGATCCCGAAGGCTATAAAATGGCCGCGAGACGTGCGGCAGCGCTCGGCTGCGAGGGCAAATGGGCGATCCATCCGTCTCAGGTCGAACTGGCCAATGAAGTGTTCACGCCGCCTGCGGCAGAAGTCGAAAAAGCACAACGCATACTGGCCGCTTTAAAGGAAGCAGCGGCACAGGGCAAAGGCGCAGCGGCGCTGGACGGCCGCCTGATCGACGCGGCGTCGGAAAGAATGGCGAACAATGTGGTAAGAGCCGCGGAAGCCATTGCTGCAAAAGCCGGGATTAATAAATAACAAAAAGAGACAAGGCCGCTCTGGCAGGCGACCTATTGCTGATAATTTTTCAATATTATTTTTAGAGAGAGATGCTGTGGATATTCATGAGTATCAAGCGAAAGAAATTTTAAGCGGTTACGGGGTTAAAATCGCTGAAGGTGGGATGGCTTACAGTCCGGAAGAAGCAGTACAGCGCTCCAGGGAAATCGGCGGCAATATCTGGGCTGTAAAGGCGCAAATTCATTCGGGAGCTCGTGGTAAAGCCGGCGGCATTAAAATCTGTAAAACAGACAGAGAAGTGGAAGCGGCCGCAGAGGCGTTGCTGGGCAAAAAATTGGTCACGCATCAAACAGGGCCAGCGGGAAAAGTCTGTTCAAGATTGTATATCGAAGCTGGAACCGATATCGCGAAAGAACTGTACTTCTGTTTCCTGGTTGACCGCAGCTCCGAGCGCATCGTTATGGTCGGTTCGGCGCAGGGCGGCATGGAAATTGAAGAGTTGGCCGAAACCAATCCTGAAGCCATTACCAAAATTTATATCGAGCCTGCGGTTGGCCTGCAGGATTATCAGGCGCGTGAAATGGCGTTCGCCCTGGGCATGGACGCGGCCATGCTGAGCCATGCCGTCAAAACGATTAAAGGCTGCTACCGCGCATTGCGCGATCTGGACGCCAACATGGTGGAAATCAATCCGCTGGTTATTACCGGCAGCGGCGAGCTGGTCGCTCTGGATGCAAAAATGGGTTTTGACGACAATGCGCTGTTCCGTCAGCCCAAAGTAGCCGAGCTGCGCGATAAAACGCAGGAAGATGCGCGCGAGATGGCCGCGGCAGACCGCGGTTTGAGCTATGTCGGCCTGGACGGCGACATCGGCTGCATGATTAACGGCGCCGGTCTGGCCATGGCGACGATGGACATGATCAAACTGGCCGGCGGCGAGCCTGCCAACTTCCTTGACGTGGGCGGCGGCGCGTCAGCCGAGCGTACTGAAAAAGCCTTCCGTCTGGTATTGGCTGATGAAAACGTCAAGGCGATGCTAGTCAACATCTTTGCCGGCATCAACCGTTGCGACTGGATTGCCGAAGGCGTCGTCGAAGCAGTCAAGAAAATCGACATGAAAATTCCGTTGATCGTGCGTTTGTCCGGCACGAACGTGGAAGAAGGGCGTAGAATTATTGCTGAAAGTGGTTTGCCTATCATTACGGCAGAAACATTGGCAGAAGCTGCTGAAAAAGCCGTTCAAGCGCGTAATGAAGCTGTTGCAAAAGCTGGCTAAGGGGGAACTATAAATGGCTATTTTAATTGACGAAAACACTCGCATCATTGTTCAGGGCTTTACCGGTAAAATCGGTACTTTTCATGCTCAGGACATGATTAACTACGGTTCCAACGTTGTCGGCGGCATTACGCCGGGCAAAGGCGGACAGACGCACCTGGGGCTGCCTGTCTTCAATACGGTCAAAGAATCCGTGCGAAAAGCCGGCGCCGAAGCCAGCATCATTTTTGTTCCTCCCGCTTACGCAGCCGATTCGATCATGGAAGCGGCCGATGCAGGCATCAAATACTGCGTAGCGGTCACCGACGGTATTCCTACCCAGGACATGATGAAAGTGAAAAATTTCCTGCGCCGCTTCCCCGAAGAGGAAAGAATGGTGTTGACCGGCCCTAACTGCGCCGGCACGATCAGTCCGGGACGCGCCATGCTCGGTATTATGCCAGGGCACATCTATATGAAGGGCAATGTCGGTATCGTCGGCCGTTCAGGTACTTTGGGCTATGAAGCTGCCGACCAAATGAAACGTTTGGGCATCGGTGTTTCCACCTCGGTCGGTATCGGCGGTGATCCTATCAACGGCAGTTCGCACCGCGATATTCTGGAAAAATTCGAAGAAGATCCGGAAACCAAAGTCGTGGTCATGATCGGCGAGATCGGCGGCCCGCAAGAAGTGGAAGCCGGCATCTTTGCCAAAGAAAACATGAGCAAGCCGGTTGTGGCTTACATCGCCGGTTTAACTGCGCCTGAAGGCCGCCGCATGGGGCATGCCGGCGCGATTATTTCATCGGCGGGCGAAAGCGCGGCCGAGAAAGTCGCTATACTGAAAGATCTGGGGGTGACGATTTGCCCAACTCCGTCTTCGATGGGCGAAACGGTCGCAGCTGTATTGGCTAAACTGTAAGCTTAGATATTTACAGGAAACAGAAAGCCGCAGCCTGTTAACGCAGGCTGCGGCTTTTTTGTTTTAAGGGCTGACGTTACGCACGAATCGATCTCTGTGCTGTTTCAGCGATGCCGTGTGGGTGCGAATTCACTCGGCCCTGCAACGGCATAACATCAGTTGGGAGCATGAAATTTATTAATTTGAACTTTGCTTGACTGAGGCGCTGAATATTTATACAAGGAATCTTTCAGCATCGAGAGGGGTGTTCATGAAAAAGCTATTTTTTGCATTATGGCCGGACGATGAGACCAGGCAAAAACTCGTGCAGTTACAGCAAGTCATTGATGCTAAAGGATTAAGACAGGTTCCTGGGCAAAATCTGCATGCTACGCTGGTATTTTTAGGCAATGTCGATGAAACCACTGAAACAGCAATCCAACAGCACGTTGCAGGCATTTCCGTCGAACCGTTTACGTTGACGTTCGACCAGTTGAGTTACTGGCGCAGGCCCAGGATTTTATGCCTGACCTGCCGGCAATTCGGGCCGGAGGCGGTGGCATTGGCGGAAGCGCTGGATAAGGCGGCGGCAGACTGCGGCGTGCAAACCGACACGAGGCCGTACACGCCGCATATTACCCTAGCCAGACAAGCCCGAGCTATTGAACAGGATTTTTCACCCATCACCTGGCGCGCGGAATCATTCTGCCTGATGGAATCGTGCAGCGAGCCCGGCGGCGTCACTTATAAAGTGCTACAGCAATGGCCTCTGGCCGAACGCAACCTAAAACAATAGCGATAGCTGCCTTCTTATTTTTTCCAGAATTCAGGCACGAACAGGATAATCATCGAGAAGATCTGCACGCGGCCCAGCAGCATGGCAATGATGCAAACGCTGGTCTGGAAATCGGTTAAGCTGGCGTAATTAGTCGCAGGTCCGACTTCATTAAGGCCGGGGCCCGTGTTGTTAAAGCTGGCAATAATGGCTGTGAATGCGCTGAGGAAGTCCATGCCGCTCAGTAGCAGCGTGAAAACCATGATAACGATACTGATAAAGTATAGAAAAATAAACCCGGTCACGGACGCGACAATATTGTGACTGATGATATTGTTTCCTATTTTCAATGGCTTAATTGAAAAAGGATGGATGAATTTGTAGAGCTCCAGGCGTGATTGTTTTACCAGAATAATTGTGCGGATCATGCGTATGCCGCCGCCCGTGGAGCCGGAAGATGCGGAAATACAACTCAGGAATAACATCAACATTGACACGAAAATGGGCCATTGATTGAAATCCTGGCTGGAATAGCCACTGGAGGTGGCGATAGTGACCAGATTGAATGAGGCATGACGTAGTGCGGTCAAATAATCCGGATATGTGCCCTGATACCATAATACAGCAGATATTACAATACAGCTGACAAGCATCAACATCAAAAAGCTTTTCGCTTCCATATCCTTGACATAAGGTTTCAAGGTCTGTTTTCGTATTGCAATGAAGTGGGTCGCGAAATTTATCGCGGCCAGTAATTGAAATGCAGTTAATACCATTTCAATAGCAGGCGAATTAAAAAAACCGATACTGCTGTCGTGCGTGGAAAAACCGCCCAAACTCATTGCGGAAAAGGCATGACAGACAGCATCAAACCAGGTCATGCCGGCCAATTTCAAAGCCACGATGCAGATCAAGGTATAGCCTGCGTAGATCAGCCATAGGGCTTTTGCCGTTTGCGCGATGCGCGGCGGCAACTCGGACTCCTTGACCGCGCCGGGTGCTTCGGCCTTGTATAACTGCATGCCGCCGATGCCGAGAATCGGCAAGATGGCCACCGCTAAAATGATGATACCCATGCCGCCGATCCAATTCAGTTCATGGCGCCAGAGGTTAATCGATATTGGCAAATGATCCAGTCCGCTCAATGTAGATGAACCGGTAGTGGTCAGGCCGGAGACAGTTTCGAAATACGCATCGATAAAGCTGATTTCCGGCATTTGGATCATGAACGGTAGCGTGCAAAACGCCGGAATCAGTGACCATGTCATGGATACCAGAAGAAAACTTGTTTGTCTCGATACTTTTTTAGTCGTGCGCAAGGTCGGAAAAAACATTAAAGCGCCCAATATCAAAGTAACCGCTGTGCTTTCAAAAAAGCTGATCGTGGCGCCGTCATGGCTAATCAAGGATGTCATCAGGCAGGTCGCCATCAAGGCGCTGAAGCCTATCGTGACCAGACCAAAAATATGGATGATAGTAAAAATGACATTCATGAAAAGGTTTGAATTGGATGATGGATTGGAAGCACAACTACGATAAACGGAGTAAAAATTCGAAATACGACAGTAGCATCATATAGCGAGGGCGGGGCGGGATTGGGTCCAATGATTTTTGGGCATCATCGGCGCAGTTATTTGTTGAGAGGCTGGAATTTCTGCTCGATATAAGAGACCAGTTTTTTATCCAGTGCAAACATGACGACATGATCGCCTTCCTCGAAGACTGTGTCGTGGTGGATGGAAATAACCTGCCGGTCGCGGATCAACGCACCCAATACGATGCCTTCCGGCCATTGAATGGCGTCCACTTGCAGCCCTACTACCGAGTTCTCGCCATTGCCTTTGTGCGCGACGGCCTCGATTGCTTCGGCGGTGCCGCCGCATAAGGAACTGACGCGCGCCACATCGCCGCGTCTGACGTATTTCAGGATGCTGCCCAACGTTTCAACGTTGGGCTGGACAGCCACGTCGATGCCGGTGCCGGGCAGCAACTTTGTGTAAGATCGGTTGTTGAGCAGGCAGATTGCCTTGCGAACGCCCAATTGTTTCGCCAGCGAAGCCGAGATAATGTTTTCGCCATCATGGTCGGTAACCGCACAGAACAGATCGGTTTTATCGATGGACTCATCAAGCAGCAGGGATTCATCGGTGCAATCGCCCTGCAGTACCACGGTGCGATTAAGATCATTGGCGATTTTCTGGGCGCGTTCCGGATTCCGTTCGATGATTTTGACCTGATGGTTTTTTTCCAGGGCCAGCGCCAGACGCTTGCCGATATGTCCGCCGCCGGCAATGATAATGCGCTTTAACGGCGCTTCCAGTTTGCGCAGGTCTTTCAAGACTTGCTGCACTTCCTTGCGCGGGGCTACGATGAACACCTCGTCACCGGTGGCGATAAAGGCCTCGCCATTCGCGACCAAAGGTCGCCCTTGCCTGAAAATAGCGGCTATACGGATTTTGCCGCCTGACAGGCGATCTTTCAGTTCCTTGATTTTTTTGCCGGTTAAAAAACCGTCCGGGCCCACTTTCAACGAAAACAGCCGCACCAGACCGTCGGCGAAATCGGTAATCTGCAAGACGCCCGGCAGTTCAATCAGGTTGCGTATCGACTCCATGACGATCTGCTCCGGACTGATCACGATATCGACAGGAATGCCTCCGGGAGCGAACAGTTTGGGATTTTGCAGGTAATCGATGGCGCGGATGCGGGCGATCGTTTTCGGGCGGCTATAGAGCTTGTTGATGATCGTGCAGGCCAGCATATTGGTTTCATCGCGGTCGGTTACGGCAATGACCATATCGGTATTATATACGCCTGCTTGCTCCAGAACGCTGGGGTGGGCGGCATTGCCGGCGACCGTGGCGATATCGAAGCGTTCCTTCAAGGCATCCAGCAGATGGGTTTTATAATCGATGACAACAATATCGTTTTCTTCACTCGCCAGCGCTTCGGCGACCGAAGCGCCGGTCATGCCGGCGCCAAGAATCAGTATTCTCATAACAGTATCAGCAACCCAATGAGGTTTTGGGTCTTGTGGACCCGACACACGATAAAATCGCGCAACTTTATAGGTGTTTTCGGTTTATCGCAACAAAAATAAAATGATTCGGAGCGGAATGGTCAGGATATCTCCGGATAATCCTGGTCAATGGTTTGGATTTGGCTGATGAATTGGCCCTGCGCGAGGCGAGTCTGGATCATGTCGCCTGTTTTTAGCTGGTCGGTAGACCTGATAATCTGGCCGGACGGCAAATGAACAGCCATGGCATAGCCTCGGTTCAGCGTCGCCAGCGGGCTAACGGCATGCAGGGTATGGCTGGCATTCAGGAAACGGTGATTCAATTCCTCCAGCCGGCATCGGATAGCGCTGGCTAAACGCTCGCTCAAGTACTGCTGCCGCTGTTTATGACTGTTTATCGTAATGGTGGGGTCGTGTTGCCATAATTTGGCCGTCTTGGCTTCCAGCAGGCCGGCATGCTGGCGCAGTCCGACATGCATGGCCTGGTGAAGTCTTGATTCCAGTTCGCCTAGGCGCTGCGTGTTCCTTGCCAGTTTCTGGCCCGGATGCTGCTGTTGCAGGCGTTTGCTGAGCCAGTCCAGAGATTGCTGAGTCTGGTTCAGTTTTCGCTGTAGCAACTGATACAGCCGCGATTCCAGATAAATGAATTGCGACAGCCAGGCTTGGTGATCAGGGACGGCATGCTCGGCCGCGGCCGATGGCGTCGGGGCGCGCAGGTCGGCGACGAAATCGGCAATGGTAAAGTCGGTTTCATGGCCGATGCCCGTGATGATCGGGATATTACTGTCGAAAATGGCGCGCGCCACGACTTCCTCATTGAAAGCCCACAAATCTTCCAGCGAACCGCCGCCCCGGCCGAGGATGATCACATCGCACAGAGCCTGCCGGTTGGCGGTGGCGATGGCTTTGGCAATTTCATGTTTGGCATTGTCGCCCTGTACGGCCGCCGGATAGATAATGACCGGTACCGCCGCGAAACGCCGGCGCAGGACGGTCAGAACATCCCGGATGGCGGCTCCCGACGGCGAAGTGATAACGCCGATGGTTCTGGGCAGAACGGGCAGGCTTTGTTTATGGGCGCTGTCGAACAGGCCCTCCGTCAACAGTTTGAGCTTCAAGGCGTCAAAAGCTCGCCGCAGAGCGCCATCGCCGGCTTCTTCAATTTGTTCGACGATGAGCTGATAATCGCCTCTGGGCTCATAAAGGCTGACTTGCGCCTTGACGATGACCTGCCTGCCGTTTTCGGGTTTGAATCCGAATTTGCGCTGGTGATTTTTAAACAGGGCGCAACGGATCTGGGCATTGGCATCTTTCAGCGAAAAATAAAGATGCCCGGAAGAAGGCGTGCTTAAGTTGGAAATCTCGCCTTCGACCAAAACGGTCAGGAAATAGTCGCTGAGCAGCTGGCTGGTTTCCCGGTTGAGCTGTGTAACGGTATATACTTTGCGCTGAGCGGATGAGAGAGTAATAGTCATGAAATGATTTTACCATTTCTTGTTCTTTCAGTTTTCGTTCGTGCCCCTGAATATACAGCCACCGCTTGGTGTGTCATCGATAACCGCTAAAATTTCACATGCTATTGAGTCGGCTATTGTAAAATAGGCGGTATTTTTTATGTATGTAGTAAGAGGTGTACGTTGGCGTGGTTGCTGTTGCTTTCTGCAGGTATGGCAGAAATTGTGTTTGCTTTGAGCCTCAAATATAACGAAGGCTTTACTAAACTTTGGCCCAGTATCATCACCATGATATCGGGGGGCTGCAGTTTTTATCTGCTGATGCTGGCCATTAAAACCCTGCCGCTAGGAACCGCTTATGCGGTCTGGACAGGCATGGGCGCAGTAGGCGTGGCGATAATCGGCATTTTTCTGTTCAAGGAATCGACCGACCTGTACCGGCTGCTGTCCATTAACGGATAACCATTAACGTGTTGCATCTTGTTTTTCAGTCGCCGATAGAGGCAGCCGTTCTCGAGCGCATCGAGGCCGGCGATGTCGTGGTGTTTCTTGAAAACGCCGTGTTTAGGGTGCTGCGGAATGGTTTGTTGAACGAGTCAGTAACGCAGCTGCTCGGCACGAACCGCCTGTGTGTCTTGTCGGAGGATGTGACCGTGCGCGGCATCGCCGCCGATGAACTGGTCGAAGGTATCGACATCATCGATTATGCTGGTTTTGTCGAGTTGACCGTTGGCAATCGTGTGATTCAGTCATGGGCTTGATGGTTCACGGCCGGACTCTGGAAGTAACCGATCAGGGCTTTCTGGTTAATGCCGGCGACTGGGATGAAGAGGTCGCTAGGCGGCTGGCTGAATCGGATAATATTCAGCTGGATGAACGCCACTGGGAAATCATCCTGTTCATCCGCGATTACTATCAGCAGTTCAGGCACTTGCCAAATGCGCGGCTCTTTACCAAGGCAGTTGCGAAGGCATTGGGCGAGGAGAAAGGCAACAGCCGGTATTTACATAAACTTTTTCCAGAAGGGCCTTTGAAATATGCCTGCAAATTGGCCGGATTGCCTAAGCCGCCGACCTGTTTGTAATCACCCTTGTTTAAAGCGGTGAATCAGGCGCCGTTCTTTTTTGTTTGGTTTGTGATCTCTGTGGTTAAAGCCGAACAACTCACGCTGTTCACGCTGTTGGATTATCTGCTGCTGACGTTTTTCCTGGCTTTCGGCGCTTTCCTCATAGAACAGTGCCGCCTCTTTCGCCGGACGTCGCTGCTCGCTGAGCGCAATGACGGTAATGTCCCAGGTGTAGTTGTCTTTGCTGATGGAGAGTTTTGCACCGGGCCTGATTTCCTTGCTGGGCTTCGTGCGCTGATCGTTCAGATGGACTTTGCCGCCGGATATGGCGTCAGAAGCAAGCTTGCGCGTTTTAAAAAAACGCGCAGCCCATAGCCACTTATCCAGACGTACAGATTCGGGTTCTGTCACGCTTTTACTTCATTGCCGTTGTCTGACCAGGCTTTAAATCCGCCGGCCATGCTGACGGCTTTGCTGTATCCGATCTTGTTCAGCGCTTCCGCTGCCAATGCCGAGCGGCCGCCGGTCTGGCAGTAGACGATGATTTTGTCGCCCTGCTTCTCCTGAAAATCGGGATGCGCGCCTATTTTGAATTCCAATACTCCGCGTGGAATATTGACGGCTCCGGGCAAGTGCCCCGCCTCGTATTCGGCCGGCTCTCTGACGTCCAGAATCAGACTCTTCCCGAGTTCGTTTTTGGTATCATCAATGTTGATTTCAGTGATATGTTGCTTGGCTTGGGCAACAAGATCCATTGGAGTTAAAGTCATGGTCGTCTCCTGAAAAAATAAAAAAACATATTAGCAATAAATAATATTGCGTTGCCAGTCTTTTTTACAGATTAGACAGGGCGCCTGCGAAAACAATGACTTGAGGCAATCGGAGGCTTCGGGTGACCACTGGCGGATCACCCGAAGGCAGGGTTAGCTCATGTGCTTTTTTAATTCTTTCGGCAGTGAGAACACGACTTTTTCTTCTATGCCTTGAATTTCGGTAGTGGTCTCGCCACCCCATTGCTTGAGCTGATTGATGACTTCCTGGACCAGAACTTCCGGCGCCGAAGCGCCTGCCGTGACGCCGACTACGTTAACGTTATTGAACCATTCCTGCTTCATGTCTTTCGCCGTGTCGATCAGATGGGCCGGTTTGCCAAGCTGCTCGGCGATCTCGCGCAGGCGGTTGGAGTTGGAACTGTTGGGCGAACCGACGACGAGGATGAGATCGGAAGTTTTGGAGAGCTCATACACAGCATCCTGGCGATTCTGGGTCGCATAGCAGATGTCGTCTTTTTTCTGCTCCTGAATGCCGGAGAAACGCGCCCTCAAGGCATCGACCATGATCTTGGTGTCGGTCATAGACAAGGTCGTCTGGGTGACGTAAGCCAGATTCTCCGAATTGTTGACTTGTAATTTTTCAACGTCTTCCGGCGTTTCGACCAGATAAATGCCGCCGTTTTCGGTGCACTTTTCGTATTGCCCCATTGTGCCTTCCACTTCCGGGTGGCCCGCATGACCGATCAGGATCACTTCCCGGTCGGATTTGGCATGTTTGGCGACTTGCAGGTGCACTTTGGTAACTAGAGGGCAAGTAGCATCGAAAACAGTCAAATTGCGCTCTTCAGCTTCTTTTTGGACTTGTTTTGAGACGCCATGGGCACTGAAAATCAGGTAGGAGCCGACCGGTACATCGGTTAAGTCTTCAATGAAAACAGCGCCTTTTTCTTTAAGGCCTTCAACCACCGTACGGTTATGGACCACTTCATGGCGAACGTAAATCGGCGCTCCGAACGTTTCCAGAGCCTGATCAACAATTTCGATAGCCCGGTCTACACCGGCACAGAATCCTCGAGGGTTAGCGAGTACAATTTGCATATCTTGACTTCTTTACTTGGTTAATTTGGCTTATTCTAACTCAACATTGTGTCCGACACGATAATTCCATCAGTATCGGCATATAAAAAATGATCCTTCTTGAAGTTGACGCCGGCAAACGTGACGAGCATATCCCGATCCCCAAGTCCTCTTTTATGGCTTTTCAACGGATGCGCATGCAGTGCGCGTATGCCGATAGGCAACTGGTCAATGAGGGCGGAATCCCGCAGGCAGCCGTAGATAATGATGCCTTGCCAGCCATTGTCAATAGCAAGCCTGGCCAGATTGCTGCCCAGCAGGGCGCAGCGGTGCGAGCCACCGCCGTCGATAACCAGCACGCGGTTTTCGACTTTTTCTTCCAGTGTCCGCCTGACCAGCACATTATCTTCGAAGACTTTCAGCGTGGTGATTCGTCCGCAAAAAGCAGGGTTGGCGCCATAGGATTTGAACAGGGGCTCGGCAATCTGAAAATGTTCTTCTTCGGAATGCGCATCGCAAAGGTCTGCAGTCGTGAAATTCATAATCTAAACCCAAGGTATAGGGCGACCGGATGGAAATCGCCCATGATTATTAATGGATCAGGCGAAATAACGCGCGATCAGTCCGTGGCTGCTGGCGGCTTCAGGCATCGGTATCCTGACTTCATAACCGCCGCCCGGGGCTTCCAGCATATCGCGGCCGTACATGTCCAGCATGCGTTCCACGGTAATGTCCTGATTGCCTTCCGGCAGAATCAATTCGATTTTATCGCCGACCGCAAACTTGTTTTTGACATCGATCACAGCCAGGCCGCTTTCCTTGTCATAATTCCTGATTTCGCCGCAGAACTGCTGCTGATGGCTTTTTGAATAGCCGGTGATATAGTTCTGATATTCATGGGTATGGTGACGCTGATAAAAGCCGTCCGTATAGCCGCGGTTGGCCAGGTTTTCCAGTACGCCGATCAGTTCGGGCTGGAAAGGGCGGCCGGCCTGCGCATCGTCAATGGCCTGACGGTAGGTCTGCGCCGTGCGTGCAACGTAATAGTGCGACTTGGTGCGCCCTTCGATTTTAAGGCTGTTCACGCCGATCTCGACCAGACGCTGTACGTGTTCGATGGCGCGCAGGTCTTTGGAATTCATGATGTAAGTGCCGTTTTCATCCTCCATGACCGGCAGCAGTTCGCCCTTGCGGCCTTCCTCTTCAAGGAAGTATACCTTGTCCGCCAAAGGATGCCGGTTCGCGCCGCCGCAGCTGGCCGTGCTGATGTCGGACATGGACAGGGCGCCGCCGTCAAGCACGTAGTCGCCCTCGGCGTTTTCATGCGCCGGCAGCGTATCGTATTTCCAGCGGCAGGAGTTCGTGCAGGTGCCCTGGTTCGGATCGCGGTGGTTGAAGTAGCCGGACAACAGGCAACGGCCGGAATAAGCGATGCACAGTGCGCCGTGCACAAACACTTCCAGTTCCATGTCGGGGCAGCGCTGGCGGATTTCCTCGATCTCATCCAAAGACAGTTCGCGTGACAGAATGATGCGCTCGACGCCCATGGTCTGCCAGAATTTTACCGTGGCATAATTGACGGTGTTAGCCTGCACGGACAGATGGACAGGCATGTCGGGCCAGGTTTCGCGCACCATCATGATCAGGCCCGGATCGGCCATGATCAGGGCATCCGGTTTCATGGCGATAATCGGTTCAATATCGGCCAGAAAGGTTTTAATTTTGGCATTGTGAGGAATCACATTGGTGGCCAGGAAAAATTTCTTGCCCAGCGCATGCGCCTCATTGATGCCTTTGGCCAGATTGTCTTCAAGAAAA
>CAYPJI010000028.1:14123-15202 GCA_964411045.1 uncultured Methylobacter sp.
TATTGCGCACTCTGAGGCTGTAACGAGGCTGGCCGGCATAGACGGCATCGGCACCGAAGGCAAAGGCATAGCGCATGTTTTTCAGGGTTCCGGCGGGGGAAAGCAGTTCAACTTGTTTCATGTAATCTATATAAATGGTCTTGATTGACTATATTCTATCGTAATTCGTGATGGTTAAGGGATATAGCTTAACGTCCGGCTATTGGCTAAAGTTATAGCGCGGGCGGACGTCTGAACGGTGCCCGCTATTGGGCAGGATTACTTAGCAATTTAGGAGCGTATCATGTGGGTTATATTATTCATCATAGCTCTGCTTTTTGTCTTGGGCGGTGCTTTAATCTTACTCAGAACGGCAAAAATGCCGAAAATTCCCAAAAATGTTAAATCTCAGCCTTACGAGGAAGACAAGGAAGATAATTGGTAACAGGAGCGTAGGGTGTCGATTGGGTAAGGTCGGGTTTTTGTTCGCATTCGAGCTTCATTTCGAGAAAGGATTTCAATGTTTTCGCATCAGAACGCGAGCAATAAATTTAAGAGAGCGAGCATGCCTGCTTGCGGTTCCTGCGGGTGAGGCAGACGGACAAGCAGGCGTTAAAGCGATGCTCCGGCTAAATTCAGTTAGCGCGGCTGGCTCGTCGTCCTCAGGGTAAACGTAACCGGCCCGTCATTGACCAGCGCAACCTGCATATCAGCGCCGAACTGGCCGAATTCGACAGGCGGATACGCGGCTTTCGCCAGTTGCTGCAGATAACTGAACAGCTGTTGTCCTTTTTCCGGCGATGCAGCCGGGGTGAAGCTGGGGCGATTGCCGCTATTGGTATCGGCTGCCAAGGTGAATTGCGGGACCAGCAACAGGCCGCCGTTGATATCGCGCAGACTCAAATTCATGCGATCATTGTCGTCGGCAAAAATGCGGTAGTTGAGTATGCGTTCCAGCAGGCGTTGCGCGTCTTTTTCGCTGTCCTCTCTCTCAACGGCGACCAGTGCCATGATGCCTTTGTCGATTTGACCTATGATTTCATTGTTGACGGTGACTTTAGCAGTGGTGACGCGTTGAATGATCGTGAGCATGAGAAGCG
>CAYPJI010000029.1:0-15093 GCA_964411045.1 uncultured Methylobacter sp.
TGAGTTCAGTAATGCCTTGCACCGCGTCCAGCAGTACGCCGTTGGCCGCCTTGAACGCGTTGACCAAAGAGACGCTGCTGCCCAGTACTCGCAATAATTTCTGATTCGGAATTGTGATCAATGAATCGACATATTGCTCAAGTTCTTTAATGCCCCTTTCCGCAACCGCCAACTTTTTCTTGCCTTCGAACAGGAAGGGTTTGGTTACGACTGCCACAGTCAGAATACCCATGCTTCTGGCAATTTCTGCAATAACCGGAATAGCACCCGTACCGGTACCTCCGCCCATGCCCGCAGTCAAAAACAGCATGTCCGCGCCTTCAATCACTTCTCTGATACGTTCCTTATTTTCTTCCGCCGCCTGTCTTCCGATATCCGGATTGGTGCCAGCACCAAGGCCTTTAGTCAACTCAACGCCCAGCTGGATAATCGTACCGACATTCAATCTTCTCAAAGCCTGCGCATCGGTATTCGCACAGATAAACTCCACACCTTCAATGTGACTGTCAATCATGTGATTAACCGCATTACCGCCACCGCCGCCAACACCAATAACTTTGATATTGGCCGTTTCAGTACACATATCCATTAATTCATATTTCATTTTCGCTGCCCCTTAAAATAACCCTACGAATACTAAAAATTACCCTGAAACCAACTCTTTATTTTTAAAAACAATCCAGAACTCTCGGAATCAATGATTCTGTCGCCGCTCTGATGCTCTTTTCCATACATTAATAAACCGACCCCTGTTGAGTGAACTGGATTTCTCACAACTTCGGTTAGTCCATTCACATTTTGTGGGATACCCATGCGGACCGGCATATGAAAAATTTCTTCCGCCAGTTCGATCAATCCCATCACTTTTGAACTGCCGCCGGTCAAGACAACTCCGGCGGCAATCAATTCTTCATATCCACTGCGCCTCAGCTCCGCCTGTACCAGCAGCATCAGCTCTTCATATCGTGGTTCTATAATCTCTGACAGACTTTGCACCGCAATCTTGCGCGGTGCTCTGTCGCCGATGCTGGGCACTTCAATGATGCCATCAATATTGGCCAATTGCGTTAACGCACAGGCATATTTTTGCTTGATCTCTTCCGCATTGAATGTGGGCGTACGCAAGGCAACGGCAATGTCATTGGTAACCTGATCGCCGGCTATCGGAATGACGGCCGTATGTTTGATCGCGCCATCGACAAAAATAGCGATATCCGTAGTCCCGCCACCGATATCAATCAAACAGACGCCTAGTTCCTTTTCATCTTCGGTCAGCACCGAATTACATGACGCCAACTGTTCCAGCACAATATCCTCAACCTCAAGCCCGCAACGGCGGATGCATTTGATGATATTCTGGGCGGCGCTGACGCTGCCCGTGACCATGTGAACTTTCGCCTCCAGACGTATGCCTGACATGCCGATAGGCTCTTTAATGCCCTCCTGGAGATCGATGACAAATTCCTGCGGCAGAATATGAATAATCTTCTGATCGGCAGGGATAGCGACTGCGCGGGCGGAATCAATGACCCTGTCGATATCATATTGAGTCACTTCCTTGTCTTTGATCGCCACGATGCCATGAGAGTTAAGACTTCTGATATGGCTGCCCGCAATGCCTGCGAATACGGACCTGATCTGGCACCCTGCCATTAATTCAGCCTCTTCCACGGCCCGCTGTATGGATTGCACGGTCGATTCAAGATTAACGACTACGCCTTTTTTCAGTCCGCGCGATGCTGTTGAGCCGATGCCTATGACTTCCACTCTGCCTTCACCGGTAAGCTCACCCACAATAGCAGCGACCTTGGAAGTCCCAATGTCCAGTCCGACTATTAAATTACGCTCTGTTTTTTTCGCCATTTTGTTTACTCTGTGTCGCCTTTTCTAATCGCCCATCTGTTTTGTTTTCGGGGTTTGCAATTTTTTTCCAGTCAATTTCAGCAGTTCCGGGTTTCCATGAAACGCCATAGCCATTGGGGTACCTCAAATCGATCACCGCCATTGCGTCAACCTGCTCTGGCCCAAACAGTGCCAGCGTCTTCAAGAAACGCTGCAGTTTCTTTAACGGCTCATTTCGTCCCAGCAGTATCTCCATACCGGTTGACAGCTTGATTTTCCATGCCCACCGGTCATCGATGCTAAACTCGGCCAACTCCATAGACTGATCCGCCAGCACTGTTTTAATGCCCTTCATTATTTCCAGAACTTTCCGGTATTGCTGCTCCGGCCCTACAAGCATAGGCAATGTCTGAAATTGTTCTACATTCTTCGGAGTAAACAATTCGCCTCTTTCATTTAACAGGCTGTGTTGCCCCCATCGTACATAAGGTTTCCTTTCATATACTTTTATGTCAATCGCATCCGGCCAGACCCGCTTGACCGTAGCGGCCTGCACCCACGGCAGCTGCGCGACAGCTTCGTGTATCGCCTGCATATCCGCTGAGAAAAAACTGGTCATGACCAGCGGCTGCAGCGCCGTTTTTATCTCATCCTTACTAAGGTATTGAAAGACGCCTTCTATCCTGACGTATTTAATGGGCATCGTGTCGGAGCCGTAGCTCTTGACATCCTGCTTATACAGCCAGATCAAACCTGTCAGCAATAATGCAGCCGCCAGAATTCTTACCGCGTATTTATTCATTAGCCGATACTGGTTTCCAATATCCGCCAAACCAATTCATCAAAATCAATGCCGGCCTGTTTAGCCGCCATCGGCACCAGACTATGATCCGTCATACCCGGTACGGTATTAATCTCAATCAATTGATATTGTCCGGCATCATCGACAAACACATCGAGTCTTGCCCATCCCTTAACGCCTAGCACTTGGCTGGCTTTCACGGCCAGATCACGCAGCCTCTGCTCTTCATCCTGGTCTAAGCCGCATGGACAATGATATTGAGTCGTGGTGGCCTTGTATTTCGCTTCATAATCATAAAACGCATGCGGCGTTTCCAGGCGTATGACCGGCAATGCCTCGCCATTCAATACGCCAACCGTATATTCCTTGCCTGTCACCCAAGACTCCGCGTAGACATCGCAACGGAATTCCGCTGCCGTTTTCAACGCTCTTTGCAGCTCATCACGATTGGTTGCCTTGCTCATGCCTATGCTGGAGCCTTCCTGAGCCGGCTTCACAATAACCGGGAAGCCCAGTCTTGCTATACACTCATCGAGATCACGTTCATCTTTCAACAAAAACCATTTGGGCGTAACCAATCCGTACCCCTGCCAGCACAGCTTGGTCCGGAGTTTATCCATACTCAATGCCGAAGCCAGAACGCCGCTGCCGGTATAGGGAATGCCCATGATATCCAGAACCGCTTGAAGCACGCCGTCTTCGCCGCCCCGTCCATGAATGATGTTGAATACCCGGTCAACCTTAAGCCCGGCTAATGCTTCTATGGGATTGCCCGTCACATCAATAGCGATTGCATCAACGCCTTGGCGCTTTAAAGCTTCGTACACCGCGGCGCCGCTTTTCAATGAAACTTCTCTTTCAGCGGCAGCCCCGCCCATCAACACGGCAACCCGGCCGAATTCTCGCGCCTCTTTAATCTTCAACGGCTTCATAATGCTACGCCTACCATACAAACTTCAGTCTGCAACTCAACCCCCTGACTTTCCATTACTTTAATCTGAACATAATTAATTAAGGCTTCGATATCGGCAGCCGTCGCCGTGCCGGTATTGATAATAAAATTCGCATGTTTTTCCGACACACAGGCGCCGCCTATGGCATAGCCCTTTAAACCGGTCTGCTCTACAAGCCTTGCCGCATAGTCGCCTTGCGGATTTTTAAATACCGATCCGCAGCTCGGCTGGCTGGTCGGCTGCGTTTGCGCCCGTTTTTCCAGCAAACCTTTTATGCGCTGCATACTCTCTGCTGTATCGCCTTGCTGCAGCGTTAGATGCGCCGCCAGAAACCATTCACCGTCACAACCTTTTACCGAACGGTAGCTAATCTCGAAATCCTCAGGCAGCCGGGCATGAACCTGACCTTTCGAATTCAACATGTCCACGCTTTTAACAATTGTCCAGGTTTCACCGCCAAAGGCGCCGGCATTCATCTTCAAGGCGCCGCCCATCGTTCCAGGGATGCCTGCCAGAAACTCGGCGCCGACGAGCCCCTGCTCCGCGCAGAAGCGCGCCACATGCGCGCAAGGAACGCCGGCCTCGACATAAATCGATCCGTCAGGGGTCAATCTCATTTCTTTCAACCGACCTTTGGTATTGATGACCGTGCCGCGTATGCCGCCATCCCTGATCAGCAAATTGCTGCCCAGCCCCATCCAGAATACTGGTCCTGAAACTGTGCTGTTTTCATTAGACAGTTCCGCTATGAAATTTATCAAATCCTGTCGATCAGATGGCATATATAACCGGTCAGCCGGTCCGCCGACTCGCCAGCTGGTATATTTCGCCAGTTTCTCATGATTTAACAATCGCCCTTTCATCGTGATGGCCAATCTATCTTCTCTCAATCCAGACAAGTTATCGATCCGAAGGCATCCGATAGCAGTTGCGGCAATTGCGTAGCGATTTGCCCCACATTGCCGGCCCCCATTGTTAAAATCACGTCATCAGGCTTTACGATGCCGGCCAGTATTTGCGGCAGATCTTCCCAGTCTTCGACGAATACCGGATCAACCTGGCCGCGCAAGCGGATAGCTCTGCTTAATGCTCTTCCGTCTGCGCCGGGAATAACCGTTTCCCCTGCTGCATAAACATCCATCAGAATCAGCATATCAACGGTAGAAAGGACTTTGACAAAATCCTCAAACAAGTCCCGTGTGCGTGTATAGCGGTGCGGCTGAAAAATAACAACCGAACGTCTGTCCGGCCAGGCCTGCCGTAATGCTTCCAGCGTTGCGGCAATCTCGCGCGGGTGATGGCCATAGTCATCAACGAATGTCAGCTTGCCGCCGGTCATCTCCAGATCGCCCTGAATTTGAAACCGTCTGCCGACGCCTTTGAATGCGCCCAGGCTGCTGATAATCGCGTCATCATCGACATTCAGATGGGTAGCGATGCTGATAGCCGCAAGCGCATTGAGCATATTGTGCCAGCCGGGCATGTTCAAGGTGACCTGCAGCGGCGGATGATCGCCCCGGCGAATCACTTTAAAAGAAGTATGCATGCCTTCCTGTTTAATATTGATCGCTCGCACATCGGCATCGGCATGTACGCCATAAGTGGTCACCGGCTTGGAGATGTGCGGCAGAATTTCTCTGACGCCTTCGTCATCCATGCACATGACCGCCAAACCATAAAAAGGCAAATGATGCAGAAACTCAATAAACGTTTCTTTCAATCGCTGATAGCTGCCTTGATAAGTCGCCATATGATCCTGGTCGATATTGGTGACGATTGCCATCATCGGCTGTAAATACAGGAATGAAGCATCGCTCTCATCGGCCTCGGCAACCAGATAATGGCCTAGCCCCAGCTTGGCATTGCTGCCCGCGCTGTTCAGCCGGCCGCCGATGACGAAAGTCGGATCGAGTCCGCCCTCGGCCAGCATGCTGGCTGTCAGGCTGGTCGTAGTGGTTTTGCCGTGCGTGCCCGCTACAGCAATGCCGAACCTGAAGCGCATCAGTTCGGCCAGCATTTCCGCCCGCGGAATCACCGGTATCCTGTTCAGATACGCTTCATCGATTTCCTCATTGCTGCGGTCTATGGCGCTTGAAGCCACAACCACATCCGCTTTTGCAACATTTTCGCGCTTGTGTCCGATATTGATGGTTACGCCCAAGCCGGCCAGCCTTTGCGTGACCGAGCTTTCTTTTATGTCCGAACCTGAGACTTTATAGCCCAGATTGGACAAAACTTCTGCGATACCGCTCATGCCGGTGCCGCCTATGCCGACAAAATGTATCCGGTCGATTTTGCCTAACACCTGGGTCGGCATCTGTATATTAGGGAAATTCATAAGCCGGCCTCGGTCATGCAATAGCCGGCAACGACCTCAGTCGCATCCAGGCGGGCGCATTGTTTTGCAGTTTCACTCATTACATCCAGTTGGTTCAGCATTCTTGTTATTTGTTCTGCCAGCGTTGCGGCATTCAAGTCTTTCTGCATCAAACAGATTCCGGCGCCGGCATCGGTTAAATAGCGGGCATTCGCTGTTTGATGATCATCAATGGCATGCGGCAGCGGTATAAAAATAGCCGGCACCCCCAGGGCAGCGACTTCACTAACGGTCATGGCGCCGGCCCGGCAAATCACCATGTCAGCCCATTGATAGGCAAACACCATATCATCTATGAAAGCGCTTACGTCAGCATTAACACCTAAGTCTTTATACCGGCTCTTGACCTGCTCGCACATGGCGGTACCGGTCTGGTGCTTGATCTGCACGTCTTTCAGCTGCCTAACCGCTTCCGGAACGATCTCATTCAGCACCTGGGCGCCCTGACTGCCGCCAACGACCAGGATATGGACAGCCTGATTGCTCCGCCTGCTGCTGTCATCGAGCCTGTTTAAAAACTGTTTCCGAAGTGGATTGCCTGTGCATTCAGCCTTCACCTCCTGGCTAAAACTGTCGGGGAAAGCCTCCAGTATGCGATTGGCTATTTTTGCCAGCAGCCGGTTCGTCGTACCGGGTACGCGGTTCTGCTCATGAATGATCAAAGGTATGCCCAGCAATCTTGCCATCAGCCCGCCCGGCCCGGCAACAAATCCGCCCATGCCCAGCACCACATCGGGTTTGCGCCGTCGCAAGACTCGCAATGCCTGCGTGCAAGCCTTTGCCAGTGTCAATACGGCTTTTAATTTGGCCATGATGCCTTTGCCGCGCACGCCCGAAACCGACAGCCAGTCAATCTCAATGCCATTCTCCGGAACGACACGGCTTTCCAAGCCTTTCCGCGTACCCAGCCAGCTGACCTGCCAGCCTTTTTCCGCCAGCGACTGTGCGACCGCCAAGGCAGGAAACACATGACCGCCGGTCCCGCCGGCCATGATGACTATGCGCTTGCCCATTCCGATTTTCCTTTAGGCCTGTTGGCATTAATTTCATAAACTTCGCTCTGCACGCGAAACAGCAACGCCACCGCGCAGCACATAATCATCATACTGCCGCCGCCGTAACTCATCAGCGGCAAGGTCAACCCCTTCGTCGGCAAAATGCCCATGTTGACACCCATATTGACGAACGACTGAAAACCAAACCAGATGGCCAACCCATAGGCAACAAAAGCCGAGAATTTTTGTCCTGCCTTTTCTGCCTCGACAGCCACCTGAAAAGTCCGCCATATCAGTAACGAAAACAAGCCGATGACAGTCACCACGCCCAGCAGGCCCAACTCTTCGCCAATCACCGAAAACAGGAAGTCGGTATGCGCTTCCGGCAAATAAAATAATTTTTGTATGCCGCTGCCGATTCCCACGCCCAGCCATTCTCCGCGCCCGAAAGAAATCAGCGCCTGGACCAGCTGAAACCCCGTATTCAGCGGATCAGCCCAAGGATTCATGAAACTGGTCACCCGGACCAGACGATAAGGCGAAAAATAGACCAGCAAGACGGCCAGCAAGGCCACAATGGCCAGCAGAATGATGAATTGCGACAATCTGGCGCCGGCTAGAAACATAATGCCCATGGCGATGCATAAAATGACTACTGACGAGCCAAAATCAGGTTCCATCAGTAATAGTATGCAAGCCAGCGAAAACAGTGCCAAAGGCTTTACAATTCCGTAAGCCGATTCGCGCAAGGACTGCTCATGCCGGGTAACATAACCCGCCATATAGATAACGGCGAAGAATTTAACGACTTCCGACACCTGTATGCGCAAACCGCCTAATGACAGCCAGCGTACGCTGCCGTTAACCCTTATGCCGAGGCCGGGCACCAGCACAATCACCAGCAATAGCAAGCCCGTTATGAACAGCCACGGCCCCCATTTTTCCCATGCTTGCATGGGTACCGCCATAACGCCGGCGCCCAGGAATAACCCAAGGCCGATATGTATCAGCTGCCTGATCGGATAATGCAGGCTGTCATCGGCCATTTTTACGCCTAAATGCAATGATGAAGACGTCACCATTATGAAACCGATCAGCAATAGGCTCGTACACGTCGCGAGCAACAACGGATCAAAATGCAATCGCCTGGCCCGCGGCGTTTTCGCGCGATCGCTCATGCAACCAGCTCCAGCACCGCTTTAGTAAATTTCTCGCCGCGATCCTGATAATTTTTAAACTGATCAAGACTGGCACAAGCTGGAGAAAGCAATACGCTTTCTCCAGCATCAGCAAGATTGGCGGCGATCTGCACCGCCTGAACGATATTTTCAGCGGAATAAACGGGCACGCAGCCATTGAGTGCTTGTTCGATCAGTCCGGCATCCTTACCCATCAACACAACGCTTTTGGCTTTTTCTTTGATGACGGGCATCAGCTCATTCATGTCGGCGCCTTTGGCATCGCCCCCGGCAATCAGAATGACTTTGCGGTCATAACCCTGCAAAGCCGCTACGCAGGCGCCGATATTGGTTGCCTTTGAATCATTGACCCAGGTGACGCCGCGTATTTCAGCGACGCGCTGCATGCGATGCGCCAGCCCTTTAAATTTCTGCAATGCCCGGCACATGGCATGTTCATCCAATCCGACAGCTACGCCTAATGCCAGAGCGGCCAGCGCATTTGCCGCGTTATGCCGGCCTTCAAGCGGCAATTCGGCCAGAGGCATCAGTGTCGTATCATTGTGCATCAGATATTCCTTACCGTCTTTTGCTGCAAGGTAAAAATTCGCTTTCATGCTATTGATAGAAAATGTGAGCACTTCTCTGCTCGCATCTTTCATCGCATTGACAACAGGGTCATCAACATTGATGACCATAACGCCATTGCCGTCGAAAACCCTGCGCTTTTCCACAGCATAGCCGGCCATGTCGGCATGCCTGTCCAGATGATCCGCCGATACATTAAGCACGGTAGCAGCCGCTGCATTGAAAACGGTGGTTCTTTCCAGCTGAAAACTTGAAAGCTCCAGCACATACAGTTCCGCATCCTGCTCTAGCAAATCCAGAGCCGGTGTCCCGAGATTTCCGCCTACGCCTACGCGTTTGCCGGCTTTTTTCGCCATTTCGCCGAGCATGGTTGTCACAGTGCTTTTACCGTTGGAACCGGTAATCGCAACAACTGGCACATCAACAGAGCAGGCAAACAGATCAATATCGCTGACGACTCTCGCGCCATTGGCAATGGCTTTGACAATAGCATTCTCATTAAGCGACACACCGGGACTGACGACCAGATGTGTAGCAACCTTAAAAGCCGCTTCATCAAATCCGCCGGTAAAAACCGCAGCGTCAGGCATCTGCTGGGAGAACTCCTCCAATAATGGCGGTTTAGCCCGGCTATCGACGATAGCGAACTTAATGCCCAGATTTTGTAAATAACGTGCCGCTGAAATTCCTGTTACGCCAAGGCCGACCACTAAAACCTTGGCGCTCTGTGGATCCAGCGCAAAATTCTTTTTTAACAATTCTGTAATCGCTGTCTTATCCATGTTCTTATCTCAATTTCAAAGTTGCCAGACCGATCAGCACCAAGATCACAGTGATGATCCAGAAACGTACGATAACCCGAGGCTCGGGCCAACCTTTCAACTCAAAATGATGATGGATAGGCGCCATACGGAAAACGCGTTTTCCTGTCGTCTTGAAAGAGGCAACCTGGATAATCACGGATACCGTTTCCATGACGAAAACACCGCCCATAATCATCAACACAACTTCTTGTCTAACGAGTATTGCCAATACGCCTAAAGCTCCGCCCAGCGCCAGCGCACCTACATCGCCCATGAACACCATCGCGGGATAAGCGTTAAACCACAAAAAACCCAATCCGGCGCCCACCAAAGCGGCGCAAAATACAATCAATTCCCCGGCATTAGGCAAATAAGGAATCGCCAGATATTCGGCAAACGTCACATTCCCGGACAGATAGGCAAAAATTCCCAAGCCGGAAGCCACCATGACGGTCGGCATAATGGCCAACCCATCCAAGCCGTCGGTCAAGTTAACGGCATTGCTGCTGCCGACAATGACAAAATAGGCCAACACCACATACATCCAGCCCATATCAAGCATGACGCTCTTGAAAAAAGGCACGATGAATTGCGTTTCCGCCGGCAGCACGGCTGTTTTGTACAGAAAAACCGCGGCCACCAGCCCGATAGCAGATTGCCAGAAATACTTGGCTTTAGCCGATAAGCCGTCGCTGTTGCGGTGAATCACTTTCCGATAGTCATCGACGAAACCGATAACACCGTAGCCCATGGTGACCAGCATGATGACCCAGATATAGCGGTTGCCGAGATCGGCCCACAGCAAAGTACTGATGGCAATCGCCACCAAAATCAGGGTTCCGCCCATGGTAGGGGTTCCCGATTTCTCATAATGCGTTTGCGGACCGCATTCACGAACACTCTGTCCGATCTTGTTGCGGCTTAATTTTCTGATCATCACCGGTCCGACGATGAAGGAAATCATCAATGCAGTTAATGCTCCGAGAATGGCGCGAAAAGTCAGGTAGTGGAAAACCCGAAAACCGCCTTCGAATGTCATTAAATAATCTGCCAAATAAACTAACATCTTCTAAATCCTGAAATTTTCAACCAGAGCTGCGGCTACATTTTCCATGCGCTGCGCTCTCGACCCTTTGATCAAAACCGACTCGTTGCCTTTAAGTTCTTGTTCTAATGCATCGATCAGCTCATTCTGGGTCTCAAAAAAAGTAGCTCCCGGGCCAAAAAGCCGCACAGTATTTCTGGTATCGTCACCTGTAGCCAACAGACGCGCGACTCCACTGGCTTTAAGCAGTTCGCCTATTTCTTCATGTATTTTTTTGCTCTCCGGCCCCAATTCGCCAAAAGCCCCCAGGACAACCCAGGGTTCGCCCGGCATACCTTTCAGTACCGCCAGTCCCACCTTCAGTGAGGCAAAGTTCGCATTATAGGTATCATCGATGATGATGTTGCCTTGCCGGCCCACCAACGGCTGCAAACGGCCTGTTACCGGTTTTACGCCTTCCAGCCCTTGTTTAATCTGTTGCAGGTCTACGCCCAAAGCCAGACAGGCGGCCGCCGCCGCAAGGGCATTAAGAACGTTGTGCTGCCCTGCGAGTTTCAAGTTCACATTCAGAGAACCCTGAGCCGTGACTAACTCAAAACCGGTTATAAATTCGGCAGAAGCTGTGCCATCCGCTCTGGTACTCTCATGGGTGCGAATTTCCGTTCTGATTGCCCGGGCGGTCACATTTGCACCGTCATTCAAACCGAATGACACGGTTTTTCTGGCTCCGGCTATGGCTTTCCAGTAGTCGAAATAGGCATCATCGTGATTCAACACGGCAATGCCGTCATTTTTTAGCGTCTGGATGATTTCGCCTTTCGCCCGGGCGACGCCGTCCAGACTGCCGAAACCTTCTATATGCGCCGCACCTACATTCGTGATGATCACGACATCGGCCTGGGCATGGGTGCTGGTATAGGCAATTTCTCCGGGATGGTTTGCCCCCATTTCAACCACGGCATAGCGATGCCGCTCTTCGAGCCGCAGCAGAGTCAAAGGCACCCCAATTTCATTGTTCAGGTTGCCCTGAGTAAACAAAACCGGATCGTTGACGCTCAATATGGCTGCAACCATTTCCTTGACCGTCGTCTTGCCATTGCTGCCGGTCATGCCGACCACCGAAACCGATGCTTTCCGGCGCCAGATGCCGGCCAGTTCAGCCAATGCCAAACGTGTATCATCGACAACTATATGGGGCATTGTTGCCGCGCCCCCTTTATTCACAATGGCCGCCGCCGCTCCGGCCTGCCCAGCCAGATCGACGAAGTCATTGCCGTCGAAGTTGTGTCCCTTGATTGCCACATAGAGCTGTCCGGGCTTGATGGCTCTGGTATCGATACTGACCGATGAGATGACTGTGTCCTGCCCGACGAGTTGTCCGTGCACACAGCGGGCAATATCGCTTAGCCTCATCGCCATCATTGCGCTGCTCTCGCTTTTAATGCGTCAATCACCGCTTGATTGTCGCTGAACGGTATTTTTACCCCATTGATCTCCTGATACTGCTCATGGCCTTTACCGGCAATCACGATACAATCGTTTGCGCCCGCCCTGGCTACCGCTTTTTGTATCGCCTGTTCTCTGTTTTGGATCACTTCAACCTTACCTGAACTGCAACCAGCCAATATGTCATTCACTATATCGAGTCCATTTTCATAACGAGGATTGTCATCCGTAACAATCACATAGTCTGCCCTACGTTCCGCACAGGCTCCCATTTGCGCGCGCTTGCCGATATCTCTGTTGCCGCCGCAACCGAAAACCACCCATAAGGCTTCCTTGCAATGCTTCCTGACGCTGGATAAAACCTTATCCAGCGCATCCGGCGTATGGGCATAATCGACAAAAATCAGAGGTTCCCCCTCTCCGCCCAAGCGCTCCATGCGTCCAGCCACCGGCTTGATGAGCTTCAGCCTGTCAGCGGCATCTGTCAATGTAAGCCCCATCGCCAGCATAACGGTCAACACAGCCAGGACGTTCTCTATATTGAAGTCGCCGTATAACGGCACTTTCACCCGCCGCTGCGCGTGCCGCCAACACACGTCAAACTCGATGCCGCCGGCTTGATGCAGGATGTGTTCTGCATTCACGTTTTCGCCGGGTCCTTCTGTTTTCCCTTTGGCGCTAAATCGCCATACGGCGACCGAATCAGGTGCTGCCGCTAGAATCTGGTCGCTGTACTCATCGTCCAGATTCACTACCGCGAAAGCCAGGCCGGGCTTGTGCAATAATGCCAGCTTGGCCTCGACATAAGCTTCCATCGAACCGTGATAATCGAGGTGATCGCGGCTGATGTTCGTAAAGACGGCGCCTTTAAAACGTACTCCGTTAACGCGCCCCTGCTCCAAGCCGTGCGACGAAACTTCCATTGCAACCGTTTGTTTTTTAGCCTTTGCCAGCTCAGCCAGTATGTGCTGAACGGCCAGGGCGTCGGGCGTCGTGTTAAGCGTCTTGCTGAGTTTGCCCCACTCGCCCCAACCCAGTGTCCCGATAATGCCGCAGTCATCCATAAGCTGACTTAAAAACTGACTGCACGAAGTTTTTCCATTCGTTCCGGTAATACCGATAACATCGAGCCGTTGCGATGGATCACCGTAAAAACGCGCGGCGATTTCACCCAGCCGCAATCCCAGATTGTCTACAGGAATGGCTGGTATATCGCCGACCCGTTCCGCCAACTGTCTGCCCTGCCCGGCCGGGTCAAAAATCACGGCACGGGCGCCATTCGCAACAGCCTGAGCGACATGCATCAGTCCGTGCTGCGCAGATCCATTCAGGGCAATAAATGCATTGCCGGCAACTATCGCTCGGCTATCCAGCGCCAACCCCGTAATCGTCAATTCATCGTCGACGAGCGCCAGCCCCGCTAATAAGTCCTTCAATTTCATAGTCATGGGGCTTTCTGCGTCAGCAACACCGGCATGGTGTCTTCCTGGTCTGGTGCTACGCCTAATACTCTTAATGCGCCGGCCATGACTTTGGAAAACACCGGCGCCGAAACTATGCCACCGTAATATTGGCCGGCGGAAGGTTCGTCAATCATGACTACGATAATCAGCCTAGGGTCGCTAGCCGGCGCCATGCCAGCAAAGACAGCCTGATAGGCTTTATCGATATAGCCTCCGGCACCGGCTTTTTTTGCCGTTCCGGTTTTACCGGCGACTCTGTAGCCATCGACTCTGGCCTCATAAGCCGTGCCGTCTTTCATAACTACGGTTTCCATCATCGCCCTGACGCGCCTGGCGGTCTTGGTTGAAAACACGCGCCGCATATCTTCATCTTCATCCCGTTTCAATAAAGTGACTGAATGCAGAATGCCATCGTCGGCCAGCGCCGTATAAGCTCTTGCCAATTGCACGGCGGTTACATTCAAACCGTAACCGAACGACAAGGTCGCCTGCTCAAAAGGATGCCATTTGTGATAATCGAGCAAACTACCGCTGACTTCGCCCGGAAAGCCGGCTCCGGTCGCCGTCCCAAACCCGAGTTTGTCATACAAGCCCCAGAAATAGGCTGGGGGCATCTCCAACGCCATCTGGCTGACAGCCACGTTGCTGGATTTCTTCAGCACTTCCGTCAAAGTCATGGTGCCGTAGTTATGTACATCCTTCACCAGATGGCGCCCGACCCGAAACATGCCGTTGGTTTCGAAAACCTCATCGGGGCGGACATAGCCGCCGTCCAAAGCCGCCGCTACTACTAAAGGCTTAACCGTCGAACCCGGCTCGAAGACATCCGTCATTGTCCGGTTCCTGTATAAGCTTTCTTTTAGATTCTTGCGGGTATTCGGATTGAAAGACGGCTGATTCACTGCCGCCAGAATTTCGCCGTTTTTTGCATCCAGTACCACTAAGGTGCCTGATTTGGCTTTATGCATGTCAACGGCCAACTGCAATTCCCGATACGCCAGATACTGGATGCGCTGATCAATGCTTAACTCGAGATTTTTTCCCGAAACCGGTTCTTTAATGTTTTCAATGTCGTCAATAATACGACGCTGCCCATCCCTGATGACCCGCTTGCTGCCCGGAGTGCCTTTCAAGGCTTTTTCATACCCTGCTTCAAGCCCTTCCTGCCCGATATCGTCCACATTGGTGAAGCCCACCAAATGCGCCGAAACGCCGCCTGTAGGATAAAAACGCTTGAATTCGCGCTCGAAATACACACCAGTCAGTTTTAACTCTTTTACCTGATCGGCCAATCCGGGATTGATCCGGCGAGCGATATACGCGAATTGCCGAGTAGTATCCTCTTTGAGCAGTTCGGTTACTTTGCCATCCGACAAACCCAACAGTCTTTCCATTTGCCGGACTTGATCTTTCGGAGCGAACTTAAGCTCCCTGGGATTCACCCATATGGATTGCACAGGCGTACTGATTGCCAAAGGTTCGCCGTTTCTATCTTTGATCATGCCTCTATAGGCCGATACGGATACGTCATCCACCTGTCTCATATCGCCCTGGTCTTTCAGAAACTGTTTATTCAGTACCTGCAGATCAACCGCTCGTCC
>CAYPJI010000030.1:0-14956 GCA_964411045.1 uncultured Methylobacter sp.
CAGTACGTTGGCAGGCTATGACATTACTGCGCTTGCCAGAGCCGATGCGCCCGGCGTCTACGTGGATGGCAAAAAAATCGGTTCGCTCGGCATACGGATCAAGAAAAACTGCTGCTATCACGGCCTAAGCTTCAACAACCAAATGGATTTGAGTCCTTTTGACTCCATTAATACTTGCGGCTATCCTGAACTGGAAGTGACTCAACTGGCTGATCTGGGCGTCGCTGTCAACAATTCCGAACTTGCCATCCCTGTTATTCAGGCTATAACCACGGCTATACAAAAATGACTCATCAAGCACCTTCCCGCTCCACGCCCGAATCGCATCAACGCAATGCCGAAAAACTGGCAAGGATTCCGATCAAGGTCGAGCCGGCCCAGACTCCTTTGCGCAAACCCGAATGGATACGCATGAAAATATCGGCCAGCGAGGAAGTCAGCCGGGTAAAACAGTTATTGCGCCAGAACCAGCTGCATACGGTCTGCGAAGAAGCCGCCTGCCCCAATCTTTCCGAGTGCTTTCAGCACGGCACAGCGACCTTCATGATCATGGGTGATTTATGCACGCGCCGCTGTCCGTTCTGCGATGTTGCCCACGGCAAACCACTGGCGCTCGACAAAGAAGAGCCCCAACATCTGGCGCAGGCGGTGCAGACATTGGCCTTGAAATATGTCGTCATCACTTCGGTAAATCGGGACGATCTGAAAGACGGCGGCGCTGGCCATTTTGCTGACTGCATTGGCGCGATTCGGCAATTGACTCCCACAACCAAAATCGAAATTCTGGTACCGGACTTTCGCGGCCGCATGGATAAAGCCGTTGAAATATTGGCCGGACAGCCCTGTGATGTCTTCAACCATAACCTGGAAACGGTTCCAAGGCTGTACCAGCAGGCTCGCCCCGGTGCCGACTATTCAGGTTCATTGCAATTGCTTCAAAAATATGGCGATGCTCAGCCTCAGATCCCCACAAAATCCGGGCTGATGCTCGGCCTTGGAGAAGAGCCTCATGAAGTCCATCAGGTCATGAAAGATTTGCTGGATCACGGCTGTTCCATGCTGACCCTGGGCCAATACCTGCAGCCCAGCAAAGCCCATTTGCCGGTCAAGCGCTATATTACTCCGGAACAATTTGAGGAATATGCCGTCATGGCAAAGGCATTGGGCTTTAAACAAGTTGCCAGCGCACCATTAGTCAGGTCGTCTTATCATGCTGACGCACAGGCCAAGGCTATTATCAATGCGTCAACCGACTAACTGCCCCGCGTAATCGCTTCATCATCTGTGCTCACAATAATGACTCCCGGCCACAGAGCGGCTTGTCAAACCACTTCCTGGCGTTGTCTGGGGTAAATATCAAAAATACGATCTAATAATTTGCCAGCCCACAGATAGCGCTGAAACCAGCCTATCTTGCGTCTTATTCAGCAACAGTCTGAGCTATTGCTCATTGATGCTCATCTGGATCATAACACTTTTTGTGCTGAGATTGATCCAAGTCTGGATATTACATTCAGCCGATTATTTTTCTCATTCTTGGGAACCAGTTAGCTTGCCTTTGAATCGAAAAATGTAGACGGCTTTTCTCTATTTATCAATTGGGCCTGAATCACAATTTCCCTCTGAGTACCAGCCAGGCCCAGCAACCCTTACAGGTATTACTTCTGATGGCTATCAAAAGAGTATCTAAAATCATCGGCCTCATTATTTTCTCATACACGCTGCAGGCTTGTTCCGGCCTGATGTTTTACCCGGATAAAGCATTAGTCAGAACACCTGAGAAGCTAGGCCTCGCCTATCAAGATGTCCAACTGAAAGCCAGGGATGGCCTGAAAATATACGGTTGGCTTTTACCTGCGCAAGGCGAATTGAAAGGCAGTGTCTATTTTCTGCACGGCAATGCCCAAAATATCAGCACCCATGTTCAAAACGTAGCGTGGCTGCCGCAGTATGGTTATCAGGTTTTTTTGATCGATTACCGAGGTTTTGGCCGATCGGATGGCGCCCCTCGTCTGCCGGAAGTTTTTTGGGATATTGAAGCGGGCTTCAATTGGCTGCTGGATCATACTGACCATAAGCCCATTTTTTTGCTGGGCCAAAGCATAGGCGCCAGTCTGGGCATCTACTTTGCGGCAACCAATCCAGAAGCTAAACAGCATCTTGCCGGTATTGTCAGTGATTCGGCATTCAGCAGTTATTTTGAAATTGTTCGTCATGTGTCCGCCTCAAACTGGCTCAGCTGGCCATTCCAGTATCCTGCAGCAGCCATGATGGACTATCCCTATAACCCGATTGATGTCATTGCAGATATCGCGCCCGTTCCATTATTGCTGGCTCATGGCAGCCAAGATTCAATCGTGCCTTTTTCGCAAGGGCAAAAACTTTATCAAGCAGCAAGACAGCCCAAAATAATGGTCCAATCGGAAGCCGGTCATGATGAGACTTTTCATCTTCAAAATAATCGCCTGAGCTTATTGAATTTTCTACAACAACATAATCTAGCTCAGAAAGGGCTTCCTTACTCGATCGCAGAACCTGAAGCCGACCTTTCGCAAAAACTCTAGTTATAAAAAAGCCCCGGCTATTAAAAACAGCCGGGGCTTGCTTAAAGCAATAGGCTTTAAGACAGCACGATTACATCATGCCGCCCATACCGCCCATACCGCCCATGCCGCCCATATCAGGCATGCCATGGCCTTTTTCTTCAACCGGCGCATCAGCAACCATAACTTCCGTAGTAATAATCAGACTTGCAATAGAAGCAGCGTTTTGCAGCGCAAAACGAGTTACTTTGGCAGGATCAAGAATACCCATTTCGATCATGTCGCCATACTGGGCAGTTGCTGCGTTGTAACCGTAGTTACCTGTGCCTTTAGCGACCTCGTTCAGCACCACAGACGATTCGTCACCGGCGTTGGCAACGATTTGACGTAATGGCTCTTCCATTGCGCGACGCAGAATGTTGATGCCAACGTCCTGATCGTGGTTGATGCCTTTCAGACCTTCCAGGGCTTTCAATGCGCGAACTAGAGCGGTACCGCCGCCTGCAACGACGCCTTCTTCAACCGCGGCACGGGTAGAGTGCAGCGCGTCTTCAACGCGTGCTTTTTTCTCTTTCATTTCAACTTCAGTCGCCGCACCGACTTTAATGACAGCAACGCCGCCGGCTAATTTAGCCAAACGCTCTTGCAATTTTTCTCTATCATAATCGGAAGTGGCTTCTTCAGCTTGTTTGCGAATTTGCGCAATCCGGCCTTTGATGCTTTCTTCAGAACCCGCGCCATCAATAACCGTGGTGTTTTCTTTGCCGACTTGTACTTTTTTCGCAGTACCCAGCATGTCCAGCTCTGCTTTTTCCAGAGACAGGCCGACTTCTTCAGAAATTACGGTGCCGCCAGTCAGAACAGCGATATCTTCCAGCATGGCTTTACGACGATCACCAAAACCGGGCGCTTTAACTGCCGCAACTTTAACGATGCCGCGGATGGTGTTAACAACCAGAGTTGCCAGTGCTTCGCCTTCCACATCTTCAGCGATAATCAGTAATGGACGGCCGGCCTTTGCAACACCTTCCAGAACCGGTAACATGTCGCGGATGTTAGAGATTTTTTTGTCGTACAGCAGGATGAACGGATTGTCCAATTCAGCGCTCATGCTGTCCTGGTTGTTGATGAAGTAAGGAGACAGGTAACCGCGGTCGAACTGCATACCTTCTACGACATCCAGCTGGTTGTCCAGACCTGAACCTTCTTCAACAGTAATTACGCCTTCTTTGCCGACTTTTTCCATCGCTTCGGCAATGATTTGGCCAACGGACTCGTCAGAGTTTGCAGAGATAGTACCCACCTGCGCAATGGCTTTGTTATCTGTGCAAGGCGCAGCTGAAGCTACAATAGACTCAACGGCTTTAGATACAGCCAAATCGATGCCGCGTTTCAGATCCATTGGATTCATGCCGGCGGCAACCGCTTTCAGACCTTCATTAACAATAGCCTGGGCCAATACAGTCGCAGTGGTTGTACCGTCACCGGCTACATCGGAAGTTTTTGAAGCCACTTCCTTAACCATTTGCGCGCCCATGTTTTCGAATTTGTCTTTCAACTCGATTTCTTTCGCAACCGATACACCGTCTTTGGTAATAGTCGGTGCGCCGAAGCTTTTGTCCAGCACCGCATTGCGGCCTTTAGGACCCAATGTTACTTTTACTGCGTTTGCCAAAATGTTAACGCCTCTCACCATGCGGCTACGCGCGTCATCGCCAAATAATACGTCTTTTGCTGCCATTTTTATTCCTTAATTTGTTATGTTAAAAATGATTGTGATTAATAAGACCCAGGCTTAACTTAAAACGCCCATAATGTCTTCTTCACGCATAACGATAAGTTCTTCACCGTCAACTTTAACTTCGTTGCCGGCATATTTGCCAAACAGTACTTTATCGCCGACTTTAACATCCAATGGACGAACATCGCCATTATCCAGCACTTTACCGTTACCTACGGCCAAAACCACGCCTTGGCTTGGTTTTTCTGCCGCAGAGCCAGGCAGAACAATACCACCTGCGGTGGTTGTTTCCTCTTCAACTCGTTTAACAATCACTCTATCGTGTAACGGACGTATTTTCATTAATGTCTCCTAACAGTTAAATATATAAAGGTTAATCCAGTTGTTAGCACTCTCTGGCAATGAGTGCTAATAATAATCAGCTTTTGCAGACTGTCAAGTTCTTTGGCATCATCTCTTATCCTTATGCGAAGATCACACGACTAATGAATGACAACCAACTACTACGCTATAGCCGTCAAATCATGCTGCCTCAAATTGATATTGAGGGGCAACAAAAACTCCTGGAAGCCAAGATACTGATTATTGGCGCCGGAGGCCTTGGATCTCCCGCGTCAATCTATCTTGCCGCTGCCGGTGTCGGTAGCATCACGATTTATGATGATGATGAAGTAGACTTATCCAACCTACAAAGGCAAATTGCTCATCACACCAGCGATATAGGGATTGATAAAGTAATTTCAACCCAGCGGACACTTAAAAATCTAAATCCGGAAATAAACGTGCAGGCTATTAAAAAGCGATTGGAGGGTGATCAGCTCGAAAAAGCTGTGGCATCGGCCGATGTAGTACTGGATTGCTCTGATAATTTCTCAACGCGTTTTGCCATTAACAGCGCCTGCGTCAAGCACAAAACCCCGCTGGTATCAGGTGCAGCCATACGCTTTGAAGGCCAAGTAGCCGTATTCACGCCGGGCAAGAATGACAGCCCTTGCTATAACTGTCTGTATCGTAACGACGGCGAGGAGCAACAGACCTGCTCAACCAATGGCGTGATAGCGCCTATTACGGGCATTATCGGCAGCATTCAAGCGCTGGAAGCCATGAAGCTGATTATGAATATCGGGGAAACGCTGACCGGCCGACTGCTGTTGGTCGACGGTTATACGATGGAATTTAACACCATGAAATTGCGGAGAAACTCTAACTGTCCGACCTGCGGTGCCGTCTGAATTTTATGGCCGGAGAAGGACTTTCCGGACCTCCAGGAGTATCCGGAAAGTCCAAAATGAAATATTACTTCTTGCTAAACCACCCCTTCGCTAAACTAATCGCTTTCTCCGCTAGATCATTTATCACAGACGGGCTGTCGCCATGCGGTTCGGTTTCACCGAAAGGCTTGACGTTTTTCTGCGAAAACTTGTAAATGAAATAACCTAATGGCGCAAAAGAAAACGCCGCAAGAATAATCATGCCCAAAAACAGCACAATGACTCCACTCATAACACCTCCTCATGATTTTATCAATATCTATTATTATTTTTAGGTGAAATCGGATAATACTCTCTTACAAGAAAAAAAACACCCCGAACAAATCAATTAAAAATCTGACGAATTTAATTGTTTTTTACCGGTTTCAACCAGCAGTCGGATTCTGTAGAAGACAAACGACTCCCGCCAAAAGTTGCGCAAAAAAACGGTTCATCGTATACTTCGAGCCAGCTTACTTGATCAAGCTAGCCTATAACATAAAAAACTTCTGGAGGTTAATACGATGAAATGGGAAACACCAAGTTACACAGACCTGCGTTTCGGTTTCGAAGTAACAATGTATATCTATAACCGTTAATCCATTCGGTTCAGAATAAAAAGGGGCTCCGCATGAGCCCCTTTTTTTTGCCTGCTTGTCTTTATTCCCGTATCATTCGTTTCTTCACAGCTTTTTTCAAATACCGTCCAAACTATGAAAATCAGAGTTTTAGGTTCAGGCGCTGGCGGCGGTTTTCCTCAATGGAACTGCAATTGCCATAATTGCCACCGCTTGCGCCACAATCAAATGAACGGCAAAGCCCGCACCCAATCATCCATTGCCGTAAGCACCGATAACAGAAACTGGCTGCTGTTCAATACCTCGCCCGATATTCGCGCGCAATTGGAAGCTTTCCCTGCCATCCAGCCCAAAGAAGGCATCCGCGATACCGGCATCAAAGCCATTATGCTGATCGACAGCCAGATTGATCACACCACGGGCCTGCTCATGCTTAGAGAAGGCAAGCCGCTGGAAGTCTATTGCACCGATATGGTCAAGCAGGACCTGACCACGGGCTTTCCTTTGTTCAACATGCTGGCTGATTACTGCACCGTCAATCATCATCCGGTTCCTGTTGACGGCAGCAGCTTCACCATTCCGGGCATTGATGACTTACGCTTTTACACTCAGGCTTTAAAAAGCAAAGCGCCCCCTTACTCGCCGCATCGGCATGATCCGCACGAAGGCGACAATATCGGCGTCATTATCGAGCAGATCTCCACTGGCAAAAAATTGTTTTATTCTCCGGGCTTGGGCGAAATCGAACCGCATGTCATGGCGGCCATGCAAGCCGCGGACTGCCTGATGGTGGACGGCACATTCTGGACAGAGGACGAAATGTGCACGCAAAATATCAGCCCTAAAAAAGCGCGTGAAATCGGCCACTTGCCTCAATCCGGCCCGGGCGGCATGATAGAAGTGTTAAGCGGCGTCAAAAAAGCCCGCAAAATATTGATCCATATCAACAACACGAATCCGATACTGGACGAAGATTCCGAGCCTCGCAAACTACTCGATGCGGCCGGCATTGAGGTCGCTTACGACGGATTAGAAATTGATTTATAGAAGGTACATTATGAGCTGCTCTGACAACCAAGCCTGGACCAAAGAAGAGTTTGAAGCCCAACTGCGGGGCATGGAAAGGTATTACCACATTCATCATCCCTACCATACGCTGATGAATGAAGGCAAACTCACTAAAGAACAGCTGCAAGGCTGGGTTGCCAACCGTTACTATTACCAGGTCTGCATTCCCATTAAAGACGCCAATATTTTAGCAAACTGCCCGGATCGCGAGACGCGCGCGCTCTGGGTTCAGCGCATTCTGGACCATGACGGCCACCCTGGCGATCCAGGCGGCATCGAGGCCTGGATACAACTGGGCATGGCAGTCGGCTTGACGCGCGAAGAAATCACTTCGCAAAAATATGTCCTTCCCGGAGTTCGTTTTGCTGTCGATGCCTATGTGAATTTCGCGCGCAGAGCTGAATGGCATGAAGCGGCCAGCTCATCGCTGACCGAGCTGTTTGCGCCTAAAATTCATCAGCAACGCCTCGATAACTGGCCAGAGCATTACCCGTGGGTAGAAAAAGAAGGCTACACCTATTTCCGCAAGCGCCTGACAGAAGCGCGGCGCGATGTCGAGCATGGTTTGGCAATCACGCTGGATTGGTATAAAACCCGCGAGCAACAAGAACGCATGATCCAAATCCTGAAATTTAAACTGGATGTGCTCTGGACCATGGCCGATGCGATGTATATGGCCTACATTAATAATATGCCGCCATACTATAATATTGAAGCATAAGAGCTATTAACTTATTTTCACCGCAGAGGCACAGAAAAAGCACTTAATGTTGAAAATTCTATGTCCTCTGCGGCTTTTTTCAGGGTAATGACGAGATAATTTCCCATTCTCCTTCTCGTAACCAATCACTACCGAACGATCATAATGACTATCAATCCCGATCTCCCTTTCAAGTTTTCGCCCCTGCACAGATTGCAATGGGAAGAAGCCCAGCAGAGAGATGTTATTCTCTATCCGGAAGGCATGGTGGAGCTTAACCAGAGTTCCGCGGAAATACTGAAATTGTGCGACGGCACGCGCAATCTCACCCAGATCGTAACAGAGTTGGAACAGAAATTCGCCACGACGGGTCTTACCAAAGATATCACTACTTTTCTGGAAGTCGCTTTAAAAAATGGCTGGATTCAACAAAACTAAGATTACGCCGCCCCGCTGGCTGCTGGCGGAACTCACTTATGCCTGTCCGCTGCAATGCCCTTACTGCTCCAATCCGATCGACTACGCGAAACATCAGTCCGAACTGGCGACGGAAGACTGGAAACGCGTACTGACGCAGGCTCGCAAAATGGGCGCGGTGCAATTGGGCTTTTCGGGCGGCGAACCGCTAACTCGCAAAGACCTGGCCGAACTGGTCAGGCATGCGCGGGAACTGGGCTATTATTCCAACCTGATCACTTCAGGCTACGGACTGTCCGAAGAAAAAATCATCCAGCTTAAGGAAGCAGGGCTCGATCATATCCAGGTCAGTATTCAGGCCAGCACGCAGGAATTAAGCGATCATCTGGCCGGCACGGAGTCCTATCAGCATAAAAGAGAAGTCGCGCACCTGGTCAAGAAACACGGCTATCCGATGGTGCTGTGCGTGGTCATACACCGCGAGAACATCCACCAGATGCCGCAGATACTGGAGATGGCCGAAGAACTCGGCGCTGACTATTTGGAACTGGCCAATACACAATATTACGGCTGGGCGCATGTCAACCGTGACTTACTGTTGCCTACCAAAGAACAGTTCGAGCAGGCCGAACAAATCGCCCAGGCTTTTAAAGAAAAAGTCGCCGGCAAAATGAAAATCTACTATGTGGTACCGGATTTTTACGAAGATCGCCCCAAAGCCTGCATGAATGGCTGGGGCACGACATTTCTGACGATCGCCCCGGATGGCGTCGCGCTGCCTTGCCATTCTGCGCGCGAACTGCCGGGCCTTGATTGCCCGAACGTCAAAGACTACAGCATCGAACAAATCTGGAACGAGTCGAAAGCGTTCAATTTCTTCCGCGGCTTTGAATGGATGAAAGAGCCCTGCCGCAGCTGCGATGAGAAAGAAAAAGACTTCGGCGGCTGCCGCTGCCAGGCCTATCTGTTATCAGGCGACATGTACAACGCCGATCCGGTCTGCAGCAAATCGCCGGACCACGCCGTCATTCAACAGGCTATCGATTCGGCCAGAGCCAACACCTTGTCCGCTGATGAGAAACCGCTGATTTTCCGTAACAGCAAAAACTCACGGACCTTGTCATAAAAAACTGCACATTGCAGGGCCGAATTCGCCTGGAGCGCTTACTGTTGGCATTCGGCCCCAAACAAACTGCCGGCCTGCATTAAAGCTACAGCCCCTGCCAGGGCTCATACAATCCTTCCACATTGACGCCGAACATATCCAGCACCCGGCCCACGGCTTCATCAACCATCGCTGCCATCGAGTCCGTTTTGCTATAAAAAGCCGGCATCGGCGGAAAAATAATACCGCCCATTTCGGTCACGACAGCCATATTGCGTATATGAACCAGATTCAGCGGCGTCTCCCTGGGCATGACCACAAGCCGCCGCCGCTCTTTTAGTACCACATCGGCCCCGCGCGAGATCAGGTTGTCGCCGAAACCATGCGCGACCGCAGCCAGCGTTTTCATCGAACAGGGCGCAATAACCATGCCTTCCGTTTTAAAACCGCCGCTGGCAATGCTGGCGGCAATATCATCGATGCCATGCGTCACATCGGCCAGCTCATACAATTCCGACCGCCCCATATCCAGCTCATGCTTCAGATTCACGAGACCGGCTGATGAAATCACCAGATGCGTTTCCCAGTCATCCTGCCGCTGCAGCACCTGCAGCATTCTTACGCCATAGATCGCGCCGGTGGCCCCGGTCATGGCGATAATCAAACGTTTTTTATTCATGTCTGTTCAGTTTAAAGACCTGCTTCTCAGCAAATTTATCGGCCACGGAAACCAGCGCATCGATCATTTCTTCGCCCTGAGCGACATGTCCGGCATTGGGCAGGACGATATATTCAGCCTCAGGCAACACCTGATGCAGCCTCATGCCTGCCTCCATAGGGCATACCAAGTCATTACGGCCATGAATGATCACGGTTGGAATCGGGTGTAACCTGTCACAGTTCTCCAGAATCTGGTTCTCGCGGATAAAATAACGATTGCGAGCATAGTGCATTTCCATGCACCTGTTTGACCATTTTTTCCGTAACATGCTCGGCTTCCTGGCCGGGCTGATAATCCTTGCCGAGCGCCACCTGTCCGCTCCAGGCCATCCATTCCTTTGTGACACGGCGTTTTGCTACCTCATCATCACCCCATAATACATCACATATCCCTTGTATCGGATTTTTACGGCTCGATTCGGGGATACTTTCAAGCAGATGCTGCCATTGCTCGGGATAAATCAACCCTGCGCCTGATTTGGCGAACCAATCCAGATCCTGCTGCCTTGCCAGAAACACGCCGCGGATTATCATGCCCATCACTTTATCGACATGCTGCTGGGCATACAGCAATGCCAGCGCACCACCCCAGGAACCGCCAAACAACAGCCATTGCTCAATGCTAAGCCGTTTGCGGATACGCTCCATGTCATCGATTAAATCCTGTGTAGTATTGCCTTCCAGTTCGCCGAACGGCAAAGACTGGCCGCAGCCGCGCTGGTCAAAAAGGATAATGCGGTATTTTTCAGGATTGAAAAAGCGCCGGTGATCGGGCTTAGTGCCCGAACACGGTCCACCATGCAAAAAAATCACGGGCAGACCGGCTGGATTGCCGGATTGTTCTACATAAACGGAATGCTTACCGCCGGTTTCCAGAAAAAATGTTTGGTAGGGCAGGATTTCAGGATAAAGGGTTTTCATGGCTATAGCTTCAATCTCGATCGGCTTCACAGGCAAATAAAGAAGCCGGAAAACACTATTTTACCTTGCTCCTTCACATTGTACCTCTCCATTAATTTTTTCAAGCATAAAAAAAGGGAGGGGTTGAGCCCCTCCCTTTTATCAGATTGGCTTTTAAACGTTTAGTTTAGAAACCAATACCGAGATAACCACCAGCAGTCAAGCCATTAACCTGAACGCCATCAACATCGCCAGGCGCATAGTGGTAACGCGCATCAGCACCGATGAAGATATCTTTCCATATTCTGTAATCAGCACCAGCACCGAACTGCATGCCTGGAGTTAATACGGTAATTGCATCGGATGGAGGACTGATAATGCTCAATTCAAAACCGACTGGAATAACCCATGGACGGAAAGCGCTGCCTTGCATGAACTTGACTTTTGGTGAAGCAGTCAACCTTAACATGTTAACAGTTGCTTGCTCGGTGTTTCCGGCAGGTATGTTGAAACCTAATGAATTCAACACTCCTGTTTCCTCAGGAGACAAGCCATTAGGTTTGTTTTTGGCGAATTCCGTGTAATCAAACATCAATTCAGCCAGCACTTGAGTACTGTCCAACATACCCCAGACATTGTCAGTCAAGCTGAAATCAAAGCCCGCGCCAAAATAAAAACCATCTTTATCAGCAATTGGCCCCACTGCTACGCCATCTCGGCTTTCACCGACACCTGGAACACGAGTAGGATCAATTGTGCCGCCCCTGTCGTTATTCTGATGCGCATAACCGCCACGGAAGAATAGAGTGTTGTCGTGGTGTTTTTCTGCTTCAGGCTTAGCTTTCTGAGATGCCATCCATTGATCCAGTTCCTGAACCTTTGCTGAATCATCAGAAGGACGGGCTGCTTCAGATCTGACGCGGTCCAGCTCGGCCTGCATGGACTGCATCATCTGTTGCATCTGGTTCATTTGAGATTCTAACGCCTCAGTTCTGCTGTTGGCGCTCTCAGCAACCCGCTGAGCTTTAGAATGAGCGGCTGCCTGTGGAGAAACCAGAGCACCCGCCATAGTCAAAGTTGCTGTAGCGATACCCAGCGCTAATTTAGTTTTTGTAAATGTCATTGTTCCCCCTCGTGAGGTGGTTGTTATTTCTTATTAAATTTGCCTTCTTACAACAAAGCCTTTTTCACGGCCTAAATATAGCAGCAAAACTGATTCCCCACAAGTTTTAACGTCATTTTTTCAATAAATAAAAATCATTAATAATCAATGACTAATGAAATAAGATTTATTTTATTTATTGATTTGTCTGGAAAAAACAACAGATTTGTCTCAATGTATCCTCTTAAGTTCGAGTTAATTTTCTACTGTGCTGCGCAATTCTTTGGGTAAGTTATAATGCAAGTATTTATCGTCAGCAGCATTTTTGCTTCTCTATATATTTTTACCTTATGAACAAAATCACGGATATTACTATTATAGGCGGCGGTGTTATCGGCCTCTTAACAGCTCGCGAGTTTTCCCACGCCGGCGCTACAGTGACCGTTATCGAAAAAAACCGGATCGGTCAGGAATCTTCATGGGCTGGCGGAGGAATTTTGCTGCCGCTTTACCCATGGCGCCAGCCGGATGCGATTACGCGCCTGATCATGCAGAGCCTGAGCTTATATCCTGTGCTGGCTTCGCAACTGAAAGCCGAAACCCAGATAGACCCGGAATGGAATCCATGCGGGCTGCTGATGACAAAAAATCCCGATATTGCGGCCGCCGCCGACTGGTGCCGCACTAACGGCGTCCGTTTTGAACCAGCCAGCGCCGATTTTTTCAATCTGATCAATACGCAGCCTGACAATCCGCTCTGGCTGCCTGATATTGCACAGGCGCGCAACCCCCGTCTGGTCAAATCATTAAAACAGGATCTGATCAACAAAGGCGTCCGCCTGATTGAGCAGTGCGAGCTGAAAAACGTTACCCTGGAACAAAACCGCATTACCGCCATCGCCACCAGCGCCGGCCAGTTCGCCGTCAATCAATTGCTTGTTTGCGCAGGTGCCTGGACCGGACAACTGTTTCGTCAGTTTTTTCCGTCTATTGGCCATGCGCCGGAAATTGTGCCTGTCAAAGGCCAAATGCTGCTGTTTGACGCCAAGCCGGACACATTGCCCTATATGGTGCTGGATGAGGACCAATACCTGATTCCGCGCCTGGACGGAAAAATCCTGGCGGGCAGCTCCGTGGAACAGGATGACTTTAACAAAACCACGACGATGGAAGCCAGAAACCGGTTGGAAAGCTTCGCAATAAACTTGCTGCCCGCACTTAAAAAGTATCCAGTGATAAACCATTGGGCCGGACTAAGGCCGGGCACCGCGCATGGCATACCTTATATCGATAAACACCCTGAAATCGTCAATTTAAGCCTGAATGCCGGCCATTTCAGGAACGGATTGGCGATGGGGCCGGCATCGGCGCAACTGATGGTCGACCTGATCCTGAATCGACCTGCAGCCGTATCGCCAGAGCCTTACAGATTATCGAGCCCGCATTAACCAACAGATCATTCTACGGATTTTTATTAAACCTATTTGCCCGAAGCGCTAACACATCCTATGAATCTTTATCCTCTGCTCCGACCGCTGTTATTTTCGCTTGATCCGGAAACCGCTCATGAAGTCACACTGAAACTGTTAAATACGGCATATGCGTCCGGTTTATCGAAACTGATCTATCCGTCTATCGAAGATAAGCCAGTCACGGTCATGGGACTGGAATTCAAAAATCCTGTCGGTCTGGCGGCAGGCCTGGACAAGAATGGCGACTATCTGGACAGCTTGGCCGCTTTAGGCTTCGGCTTTGTGGAAATAGGCACCGTGACGCCGAGGCCGCAACCCGGCAATCCGAAGCCGCGGCTGTTCAGGTTGCCCGAACACCAGGCCATCATAAACCGCATGGGCTTTAACAATCATGGCATCGAGCATTTGCTGGCGCAGGTGAAACAAAGCCGTTACGCGGGCATACTGGGCATTAATATCGGCAAGAATTTCGACACGCCGATCGAGAGCGCCGTCGACGATTATCTGATCGGCTTGCGCAAAGCCTATAGCTCGGCCAGTTACATCACGATCAATATTTCGTCTCCGAACACGAAGAATCTGCGCCAGCTGCAGCAAGGCGACGAGATCAAAAGCCTGATTTCCGCATTAAAGGAAGAACAGCTCAAGCTGCAACAGGAACACAGCAAATATGTGCCTCTGGTGCTGAAAATCGCGCCGGACCTGACGACCGATGAAATCAGCCATATTGCCCGGCTGTTGCTGGCATTTGCAATCGACGGCGTTATCGCCACCAACACCACTATCGCACGCGATATGATTGCTGATCATCCGTTGGCGCATGAGACAGGCGGATTAAGCGGTGCGCCGGTCAGGGATAAATCGACTGCGGTCGTGCGCGAACTGGCCGCCGAGCTGAATGGCCGCTGCCCGATCATAGCGGCCGGAGGCATTTTGAGTGCGGCCGATGCCCGGGAGAAAATAGCGGCAGGCGCGAGTCTGGTGCAGATCTACAGCGGGCTTATTTATAAAGGACCACAGCTGATAGAAGATATCGTAAAAAGCCTTTGAGCCGAAACAGGGCAATCAGCAGATCGCCCTGTCAATCCAGAGGCCTATTGCCCGGCAATAGACAGCCGTTCAACCAGTATTGAACCGGTACGGATATTGCCGCGGTAATCGACATCGTTGCCGATAGCCACAATATTCTTGTACATGTCTTTCAGATTTCCGGCGATCGTGATTTCTTCGACCGGGTATTGTATTTCGCCGTTTTCGACCCAGAATCCGGCGGCGCCGCGCGAGTAATCGCCCGTCACCATATTGACACCCTGCCCCATCAGTTCGGTCACCAGCAAACCGGTATGCAGTTGCTTCAGCA
>CAYPJI010000031.1:0-14519 GCA_964411045.1 uncultured Methylobacter sp.
ATGTGCCGGTGCTGGCAGATTTCAAACCATTGCTGGAAGCCAGCAGTGAAGGACGGGAATTCTCGTCAACCATGGCGTTCGTGCGCCTGCTCAACATACTGATCAAAGACAAGAACATCGGCAAGCGCATCGTGCCTATTGTACCTGATGAATCGCGCACCTTCGGTATGGAAGGCATGTTCAGACAACTGGGCATCTGGTCGCAGGTTGGCCAATTGTATACACCGCAGGATGCCGACCAGCTCATGTTCTACAAAGAAGATAAACATGGACAGGTCCTGCAGGAAGGCATCAATGAAGCCGGCGGCCTCTGTGACTGGATTGCTGCCGGCACCTCCTATTCAACCCATGGCGTGCCGATGATTCCGTTTTTCATCTACTACTCCATGTTCGGTTTCCAACGTGTCGGTGACCTGATCTGGGCCGGTGCAGACCAGTGTACCCGTGGATTCCTGATGGGTGGCACGGCCGGAAGGACGACATTGAACGGCGAGGGCCTGCAGCATGAAGACGGACATAGCCATCTGATTTCAGCGACTGTACCCAACTGTGTATCCTACGATCCAACGTATGCCTATGAAGTGGCAGTCATCATTCAGGACGGTCTGCGCCGCATGTATGTCGAACAGGAAAATGTGTTCTATTACATTACCGTGATGAATGAAAACTATGCCCATCCGGCCATGCCCAAAGGCATAGAACAGGATATTATCAAAGGCATGTACTGCTTCCGCCGTGGCGCCGATCAAAAGAAAAAGACCCCACGGGTACAGCTATTGGGCTCAGGGGTCATTTTCCGTGAAGTTGAATTTGCTGCCGAATTATTACGCAACGACTGGGGTGTCGAATCCGACTTGTGGAGTTGCCCAAGCTTTACCGAGCTGGCAAGAGACGGTCGATTCTGCGAGCGCTGGAACCGCCTGCATCCAACCGAAACACCAAGACAGTCGCATGTAGATCACTGCCTCGGCAATGCTCAAGGGCCGGTCATTGCTGCAAGTGATTATAACCGCGCCTTTGCCGATCAAATTCGGGCTTATATCAAAGCGCCTTATACCGTACTTGGCACCGACGGTTTCGGCCGTTCCGATACACGTGAGCAACTGCGCCGCTTCTTCGAAGTCGACCGCTACCATGTGACCATCGCGGCCTTAAAGAGCCTGGCGGATCTAGGACAATTTGACCCGGCCAAAGTAGAGGTGGCCATTGCCAAGTATGGCATAGCCCCTGACGTCACGCCTTCCTGGTTATCTTGAGAAAAGGAATTAAAATGGCTTCCCTAATCGAATTAAAAGTGCCGGATATTGGCAATTTCACTGGTGTCGATGTCATTGATGTCTTGGTTAAACCAGGTGACGTTATAGCAGTTGATCAGACTCTGGCAGTACTGGAAACCGACAAGGCTAGTATGGACCTGCCTGCCAGCGCAGCGGGCACTGTGCAAGAAGTCTTTATCAAGGTCGGCGATAAAGTCTCTGAAGGCTCATTGATCGCTACCGTATCGGCAGAGGCCGAGCAGGCTGGCGCACCAAAACCGGAGGAAAAGTCTGAGCCAAAAGAGGCAGCCCCGGAAGAAAAGGCGCCTGAACAGCCAGCTCAAGCCGCTCCGCAACCTGCGCCAGCGCCAAAACCTGTATCAACCCCTGAGCCAACTGCACAGCCAGCCTCTGGCAAAGTCGCGCATGCCACTCCGGCTGTCCGGCTTTTTGCGCGCGAACTGGGCATCGATATCAGCAAGATCACTGCTGGGAGCGGTCGGAAAGGACGCATCTTAAAAGAAGATGTAAAAAACCACGTCAAGCAGATAATGGCGGAAGGCTTTGCCCAAGGTGGCGCGGGGATTCCTCCAATACCGGCAGTCGATTTTTCTCAGTTCGGCGCCATTGAAGAGCAGAAACTCAATAAGATCAAGCGCTTGACCGGCCAGAATCTGAGCCGCGCCTGGTTGAACCTGCCGATGGTCACCTATCACGAAGAAGTCGACATTACTGAAATGGAGGCGTTCCGCAATGCGCTCAACGCTGAAAAGGCCGCTGGAGAGACAAAAATCACCGGGCTGGTATTCATTATCAAGGCCCTTATTGCTGCCATGCAGCAATTTCCTCAGTTCAACTCGTCTTTATCGCCCGATGGTGAAAAGCTGATCTATAAGAAATATTTCAATGTCGGCATTGCAGTTGATACGCCCAACGGCCTGGTCGTGCCTGTAATCCGCGATGCCGACAAAAAAGGCATCAATGAACTGACAGCAGAACTGGCTGATAAAAGCGCAAAAGCACGTCAAGGCAAGCTCATGCCGGCCGACATGCAAGGTGGCTGTATCACCATTTCCAGCCTAGGAGGCATAGGCGGCACGGCTTTCACTCCTATCGTCAACGCTCCTGAAGTAGCCATCCTTGGTATTACCCGATCCAAAATGCAACCGATATGGGACGGACGTGAGTTTGTACCTCGCCTGATGCTGCCTTTGGATCTGACCTATGATCACCGCGTGATCGACGGCGCGGAAGGCGCACGCTTCATGGCTGTCATCAAACAATATCTGGGCGATATTCGCCGCTTGCTACTCTAATCAGGGGAAATAATATGGATGCTAATCCGGCGATTAATGAATCGACTCTGCATGCAGAAGTTCTGGTGCTGGGCGGCGGACCAGGCGGCTATACAGCCGCTTTCCGTGCGGCTGATTTAGGCAAACAGGTGGTACTGGTCGAGCGGCATGCTGTTTTAGGCGGTGTTTGTCTGAATGTTGGCTGCATACCCTCCAAAGCCCTGCTGCACATTGCCCAAATCGTCCATGAAGCGGAAGAATTCGAACACCATGGCGTCCACTTCGGCAAGCCAACGTTCGATATCGACAAGATTCGCGCATGGAAAGAGAGCGTATCAGGCGCTTTGAACAATGGTCTGGCTCAACTGGCAAAACAGCGAAAAGTCAACGTGATACAGGGCGTCGGCAAGTTCACTTCTGCCAATACGCTTGAGGTACAAGCCGAATCCGGCGTACGGACTATCCGTTTTGATCAGGCCATCATAGCCGCAGGATCACATGCGACCAAAATCCCGACCTTCCCTAACGACGATCCACGTTTATGGGATTCGACCGAGGCCTTGGCGTTAAAAGAAATTCCGAAAAAACTGCTGATTGTCGGCGGGGGCATCATCGGACTGGAAATGGCTACGGTTTATCATGCCTTGGGATCGGAAATCAGCGTAGTTGAACTGATGAATCAGATCATACCCGGCTGCGATAATGATTTGGTTACACCTTTATACCGGCGCATCAAGAAGCAATACAAAAATATCTGGCTGGAAACGCGCGTAACCTCAATTGAAGCGCTTGAAGAAGGCCTGAAAGTCTCCTTCGAAGGCAAGGGCGCGCCGGAATCGGACATGTTCGATGCGGTTCTGGTTGCTGTAGGCCGCAGGCCGAACGGCAAATCGATCGGTGCCGAACAAGCCGGCGTCAATGTCGACGACATGGGGTTTATCGCTGTCGATAAACAGCAGCGCACCAATGTCCCGCATATCTTTGCCATCGGCGATATAGTCGGCAACCCCATGCTGGCCCATAAAGCAAGCCATGAAGGCAAGGTTGCGGCGGAAGTGGTGGCCGGCCATAAAGCCGGTTTTGACGCCTTAACCATACCGGCCGTTGCCTATACGGACCCTGAAGTGGCCTGGATGGGATTGACTGAAAACCAGGCTAAGCAGCAGGGCATCGACTATGACAAAGCAGCCTTCCCATGGGCGGCCAGTGGCCGTTCCTTAAGCTTGGGGCGCAAGGAAGGCTTGACCAAAATAATCTGTGATAAAGAAACAGGCAGAATTCTCGGCGCCGGCATAGTCGGCACCAATGCCGGTGAATTACTGGCCGAGGCGGTATTGGCTCTGGAAATGGGCGCCGATGTGGAAGACATCAGCTTAACTATACATTCTCATCCGACGCTATCCGAAACTTTTGCTTTTGCCGCTGAAATGATTGCCGGCACGATTACCGATCTTTATATAAAGAAGGATTAAGATTCAAGAAAGATGTTATTCATCTTGTATTCATCTTGCTTGCTGAAAATATGCTTCCTGAATTAGCTCATGTAATTATTGTCGGTTTATTGATAGTCCTGCCGGTTAGCCTGATCTATAGAAAAGCGGGCTTTCATCCGGCATGGGCATCATTGGTATTCTTGCCAGGCTTCGGTCTATTGTTGATATTTTTACAGCTTGCCTTTGTGCCCTGGCCTAACCAACAAGACAATAAAACGGATCTATAATGGAAGCTTTTCTGATAGCCGTATTTGTTGTTTTTGTTTTATGGCTGGGGTCTAAAATACTGGATAAAGCGGGCCTTCATAAAACCTGGGTTTTCTGTCTGTTGATCCCGATCGTCAACATTATCATGATCTGGGTTTTCGCCTTCAGCCGCTGGCCTAATTTAAAACCCGATGTGAAGCAGGACTTATAGCCGTCGGTGCCAAAGGGATTCTTTCCAGTTTTAGAGCAAGCATAAAGCAGTGCTTAAACCGACTTCGAGCTATTAACAGATTAAAAACCATAGACGACAATCATCTTCATTTCATGATGAAAATGGTTGTATTTTTTCGGCTTATGGTTAAGCTTGCGTAAACAATAGTCCTATACCCTACACGGCCCTCAAACCAAAAAATTTTTTCGCTTTAGCGTTAATTTTCGAGCAACTTAATGAAAAAGATAGTTACTGTAATTGCACTCGCCTTGCTGGTCGTCATAAATTTCAGTATTTGGAGCTACACCAATAACCCGCTGCAGTTAAAGTCATGGAACAAGCCCATGATGGGGGTGACTTTTGATCCCAGACGGAAAAACCATACACCGGAAAACAGCCAATTTCCCACCGCAGAACAGATTGAGGAAGACTTAGCCCTGCTTTCCGGAAAAGTGCACGCCGTCCGCACTTATAGCGTGCTGAGAGGCCAGGATAAAGTCCCCGAACTCGCCGCCAAACACAAACTGAATGTATCGGTCGGCGCCTGGATTGATGATGATCTGGAAGCGAACCGGCAGGAAATCGAAACGCTCATCCAAGTCAGCCGCCAGGATAATCCGAAAATCGTCAGACTCTTGGTCGGCAACGAGTTTCTGCTCCGTCACCAGAAGAATGAAGAGCAGCATTTACAAGCCAAGCAACAATTGATTGAGTATTTGCGCGAAGTGCGCAAACGCACCTGGCGGCCGGTCAGCACTGCTGAAACCTGGGATATATGGCTTAAACATCCGGACCTGGTCAACGAGGTTGATTACATCGCGGTCCATATCCTGCCTTATTGGGAAGGCATTGATATCGATGAAGCGGTGGATTATGTTTTCTATCGCTATCATGAATTGCAACAGCACTATCCTAATAAGCCTATCGTCATTACTGAGGTGGGCTGGCCTTCCAATGGCCAGCCATTCAAACATGCGACAGCATCGCTGTCTAACCAGGCTAAGTTCCTGCGCGAATTCCTTAACCGTGCTACAGAAGAAAAACTTGCTTACTATATCGTTGAAGCCTTTGACCAGCCGTGGAAAATGGCTATAGAAGGTTCAGCAGGTGCCTATTGGGGTGTTTTTGACGCCGACCGCAAGCCGAAATTCCCGTTAGATGGCGATGTATTAGCCCTACCTGCATGGAAACACTGGGCCACAGGCGCGGCTATTTTCAGCGCTGTGTTAATGGCCATCTTCCTGTTTACACGCCGTAGTATAAAACTGCCCGGCATGGTGTTTTTCGGCGTCATGGCCAACCTTGCCGCATCGGCAATTTTCTGGTCCGCCTCAATCGGCGCCCAGCAATATCATTCGCCTCTCACCATTGCCTTCTGGGTCATACTGATATTGATGCAGATATTGGCTGTGATTATCCTGATGATCGAAAGCCTCGAAATTGCAGAAGTGATATGGCACAGAAAAACCGCCAGAACTTTTGAGCCACTGGCGCCGGGACCTGATTTCAGATACCCGAAGGTATCGCTGCACCTGCCTATTCACAATGAGCCCCCCGCCATGGTGCGCAAGACGCTTGAAGCCCTGGCTGCAGTTGATTATCCCAATCTGGAAGTGCTGGTCATGGACAATAACACCAAAGACCCAGCCGTTTGGGAGCCGGTGCGTGATGACTGCGAACGTTTAGGGCCGAAATTCCGCTTCTTCCATCTGGAAAACTGGCCCGGTTTTAAAGCTGGCGCGATCAATCACGCTCTTGAACAGACAGCGCCGGATGCGGAAATTATCGCCGTTATCGACAGCGATTACATTCTTTCGCCTGACTGGCTCAAGTGCATGGTGCCTTATTTCGATAATGAAAATGTCGGCTTTGTACAATCGCCTCAGGACTACCGCGATCTGCATGTAAGCACATTTAAAGCGTTCTGTTATTGGGAATACGCCGGTTTCTTCAATATCGGCATGGTCCAAAGAAATGAATACAACGCCATTATCCAGCACGGCACGATGACCATGATCCGAAAATCAGCCATGGAAAAAGTGGGTAATTGGGCCGAGTGGTGTATTTGCGAAGACAGTGAATTGGGTCTGCGCCTGTACGAAGCGGGTTACGATTCGGTTTATGTCAAGGATTCATTCGGACGCGGCTTGATGCCCGACACCATGTCCGGTTATATGACGCAGCGTTATCGCTGGGTATATGGCGCGATGCAAATTATTAAAGCCCATTGGCGCAGCTTCCTGCCTACAAAAAAATCGCCGCTGACTTCCGCGCAACGGTATTATTTTGTGGCCGGCTGGTTGCCCTGGTTCTCGGATGCGTTGGCCTTATTGTTTACCACAGCGAGCCTGATGCTGACCGGTTTTATTGCGCTGGATCCGACGCACAGCGAGCTGCCGGTTAATGCCTTTCTGTTGCCAACGATCGGTATATTCAGCTTTAAAGTCCTGCGCGGCTTATGGCTATATCAGGCGCGTGTCCCGTGCTCGATTTGGCATTCGCTTGGTGCGGCTTTATCCGGATTGGCCCTGACGCATACGGTCGCCAAGGGCACGATCCAGGGATTGTTCACATCCAGCAAACCGTTTATGCGTACGCCTAAGTACGAGAAACAAGGCCCTTTATTCGAAGGTTTAATGACGATACGTCATGAATTGATATTGCTGATTTTACTAGGTGCAGCTATCACCTTGATGTTGTCTTTAGATCATTTCGATAATCTAAGCGGCAGACTGTGGACAGCTGTATTATCGGTACAGGCGGTTCCTTATGCGGCCACTTTAGTGACGCTATTGATCAGCATAGCCCCAAGCTACAGATCGAAAAAAGCCTTGCAGACTGCCGAGGAACTTGACGACGCAGTCTAGTCCTATCCGCAGTAACAGTCGTGCCTCTTGAAACATCGGAGGCATGACTGCTTCTCCCCAGCTCAGATTTATCAAACGATATTTCCTATTGAGCAACTATCCTATAAAATGAGTCGACATATTGGTCCACAGCAAGGGATAGCATTCCAAGTTACAATAAGCTTATGAATACTGATCTCGCACCGTTTTCGGCACTGACTCCCGATATAATTTTAAATGCGCTCGATTGTGTCGGTCTACAGACTGACGGCCGCCTGCTCGCGCTCAATAGCTATGAAAATCGTGTTTACCAGGTTGGCATAGAAGCCGGCCCGGCTGTCGTCGCGAAATTTTACAGGCCTGACCGCTGGAGCGATGCGGCTATTTTCGAAGAACACGCTTTCATAAAAGAACTGGCTCAGCATGAAATCCCCGTTGTGCCGGCAATGACATTCGAGGAGAACAAATCATTACACCAAATAGAAGGCTTTCGTTTTTCAGTATTTGCCCGTCAGGGCGGCCGGGTTCCTGAACTGGAGGATCCTGAAAAACTTGAATGGATGGGGCGGTTTATCGGCCGCATACATGCAATCGGTGCTTTAAAGCCTTTTAAGAAACGCCCTACTCTAAACATCGACAGCTTCGGTCATGAACCGAGAGCTTATCTGTTGGCTAATGATTTTATCCCGCTAGATCTGATCGATGCTTACAGTAGCGTCACAGCCCATGCGCTTGATGCCGTGGAACGCTGCTTCGAACGAGCTGGCAAACTGAATACCCTGCGGTTGCATGGCGATTGTTATCCGGGCAATATTCTATGGACCGAAGACGGTCCGCATTTTGTCGATTTTGATGACAGCCGGACGGGACCTGCTGTCCAGGACTTGTGGATGTTATTGGCAGGAGATCGCACCGATATGACTGTGCAATTAAAGCACCTGCTCACCGGTTACAGAACTTTTTATGATTTTAACGTCGCGGAGTTACACCTCATTGAAGCGCTGCGCACGTTACGTTTGATTCATTATTCCGCCTGGATTGCACGACGCTGGAGCGACCCGGCGTTTCCCCTGGCGTTTCCCTGGTTCAATACGCCCCGTTATTGGCAGGATCGTATCATTGAGCTGCGCGAACAGATAGCACTGATGAATGAGGAACCTCTGGAAGCGATTTAACCCTAAAACGGCCGGATTAGAATCTATTTAATCCCATTGGCTATCATGGATTTTACCGGATTAAATGATCTTCTATGCACGCTTAAATAACCAAATTGCTCGATTTCGGCTAAATGTTGCTTGGTGCCGTAAGCCTTGTGCAGATGAAAGGAAAAGTCAGGATATTTTTTGTGGTAGTCATACATGATCTTATCCCGCTCGACTTTCGCCAAGATAGAAGCTGCACTGATGGCTTTCACTTTGCTGTCGCCTTTGACAATGGCCTGAGCGGGCACGAACAAATCCGGGAGCTGATTGCCGTCTACCAGAACCTCATCCGGTCTTACAGACAAACCATTTATGGCCCGCTGCATGGCCAGCAGTGTAGCCTGAAGAATATTCAGTTCATCAATCTCTTCAACACTGGCTTCAGCCACTGCCCAACTTAAAGAGGCTTCCTTGATAATCCTGCACAGACTGTCCCGCTTGCTTTCACTCAGTTTTTTTGAATCATCCAATCCGTCGATAGGCCGTGACGGATCCAAAATGACAGCTGCCGCCACAACAGGACCCGCTAGAGGCCCTCGACCGGCCTCATCAACGCCTGCGATCTTGAAATTGAAGGGGCGCTTTAATAGATAGTGGTCATCCATAACAGAATAGTCCAGTTGAAATTAAAAAATCATGGCTTAATTTGCATTTGCGCCGCGATAGTTAGCGCAAAATGCCCCTGGTCACATTACGCAGAAAACTAACCATATCGGACAACTGTTTGCTATCGCCGGCCATGTCTTCCATTTGTTCAATCGCATCTTCCAGGCGCAAGTTCATTTTATAAATGATTTTATAAGCCTTTCTGATCAAGCGAATGTCTTCCGGAGAAATGCCGTTGCGTTCCATGCCGACAGAGTTTATGCCATGCGGCCGGGTTGGCTTGCCGCCGACCATGACAAATGGAGGGATATCCTGTGTAATTGCACTGCCCATGGCGGCAAAACTGTACTGCCCTATCTGGGTAAACTGATGCACCAACGTGAATCCGCCCAAGATAGCGTGACTGTTTAAATGCACGTGGCCGGCTAACGATGCACCATTCGCCATAATGACATGATCGCCAATAATACAATCATGCGCTACGTGCGTATAAGCCATGAACAGATTGTCATTGCCAATCTGAGTCACTCCCTTATCCTGCTTGGTGCCCCTGTGCATGGTGGTGAATTCCCGGATCGTATTCCTGTCGCCGATCTGAAGCCGGGTCACCTCGGATGCATATTTCTTATCCTGAGGATCTTCACCTATCGACGTGAATTGGTAAATGCGGTTCTGCTTGCCTATTGATGTAGGTCCTTTGATAACCACATGAGGGCCGATGACTGTTCCGGAATCAATCTTGACATCAGGCCCTATAACGGAGAAAGGACCTACAGTTACATCTTCCGCCAGCTCAGCTTTAGCATCAATAATAGCTGTTGGATCAATCAAGGCTATTCTACCACTGCCGCACATCTGATTTCAGCACTCGCGACAAACTCGCCGTCTACCTCAGCGCGACAATCGAAAGCCCAGATATTACGTTTGCTTTTAATAAACTTTGCTTCCAGCATCAATTGGTCACCTGGCACAACCGGGCGTTTAAATTTTGCCTTATCAATACCGACCAGATAATAAATCATGCCTACCAACTCATCGCGGGCTGTTTCTGATGCCAGCAATCCAGTAGCCTGAGCTAAAGCCTCCAGAATCAGCACGCCGGGCATAATGGGTTTTTGCGGAAAATGGCCTTGAAAAAACGGTTCATTATAAGTAACGTTTTTGACGCCGACTAATCTTACTCCGGGTTCACACTCAATGACTTTGTCAACCAATAAAAAAGGGTAACGATGCGGTAAGAATTCTTGTATTTGTAAAATATCTAGCTTAACAGACATAGCAGAGAATGCTTCATTAAAGAGTTATAATTATATGCATGAAAAATTTAATGAATTATTCTGGCGATCTTGACAGTTTTTCTTGAACTTGACTGGTGACATCAATCTGTTCACTCGCGTAGATCACGCCATCTGTCAGCAATAAATCGAAATTTTGATCTTTGGCTATTTCACGAATAACTTCAACTATACGGCGTTGCAACTTACCTAACTCATCATTGCGGCGAAGATTGAAGTCTTCACTGAATTCCTGCTGAGCTCTTTTTGCATCTCTCTTTTTGTTTAAAATATCTTTTTCCAGATTTCTTCTTTCTGATTCGCCCATAACGGAGGAATCTCTAGTCATTTTTTCTTCCAGATTTTGAATTTCTTTTTGTTGGGTGACCAATTGCTTATCACGAGGCGAAAATTCCTTCTCCAGGCGTTTTTTAGCCTTTTCGGCCTGAGGGGCTTTTTCAAGAACGGCAGGAATGTTGACAAAACCTATCTTTAAGTCGGCAAAGCTTACATTCGCAGTCAGTAACAGTCCTAAAAATAAAGCAATTTTCATTTTCATTGTCAAACCTATCTCCGGTTATAGTTAAAATTAAATAATTGATAAAATTGTTAATGTATTAGTTAAATTATAGGGGATAAGCTAACTAAACCAAAAGCTTCTTCTAAAAGTTTTGCCCAAAGTTGAATTGGAAATATTTTTTGTCATCTCTCTGTTCCTGATTGTTACCTTCATTGTCTTGATAGGTAGTTGTACCCGAGTTTAACGGCATTGCAACGCTGACAGACAATGCACCGAATGGTGACAACCACTCGCCGGAGAGACCGGCCGCATACCTTAAGTTATCAAATTTAAAGCCGTCGTTAACGGTACCGGCGTCAAAGAAAGTCCCCAGCCGGATCGATTTTGTTTCCGGCATAAAAGGTACAGGGAAAAACAGCTCGGCATTACCGATTATTTTACTTGATCCCCCAAAAGGCCGCGCCCGGGAATCTCGCGGACCCAAGGTATTGGTATCGTAACCACGCACAGACCCCCAACCGCCGGCAAAATAATTTTCGAAAAAAGGCAGTTCATCAGTCTTGCCATAGCCATCGCCATACGCAACTTCGCCATGCAAGCGTAGCGTAAGATCCTTAGCCAGAGGAAAATAATGCTGCTGCTTGTAACTGACCTTGTAATATTCAAGATCGCTGCCGGGAACTGTCCCCAAAGCGGAGAACCGTTGCTGACCGCCTCTGTCAGGGAATATCGCCCGGTTAAGCGTATCGTGCGTCCACCCCAGCGACGGTGCCAAGGTTAGATATTTATCACCTTCCTTATCCAGAAAATTTGTGATCTCTCTGGATGTGAAATCTGTAGTTTTTAATTTTGTATGCCGTAAATCCGCACTAAATTGCAGCCGGTCAAATTCATTTATCGGAATGCCGAAATTGACCCCGGTATTAATAACGTCAGTCGAATAGTTGGCAAGGTTAACTTGCGTCGCATCTCGGACCGTATAGCCAAGATCATAACCAAAGCTTATGCCATCTAATGTAAAATATGGATTAAAAAAGCCGAACTGATATTGAGTAAGATAGTCACTGTTGTTAAAGGCCAGATTCACCCGTTTACCGGAACCGAAAACGTTATCCTGGGAAATATTGGCATTCAAAACGATGCCTTGCGTTTGAGAAAAACCTATACCGGCCATCAGGTTACCGTTGGGTTTTTCCACCACTGAATAATTCACGTCGATCTGATCGGAAGTTCCGGCAACAGGCGGTGTTTCAACATTAACCTCTTCAAAATAACCTAAACGCTCCAGGCGCGTTTTCGACCGTTCAATTTTTGAGCTCGATGCCCAGCTCGACTCCATTTGCCGCATTTCCCGCCGCAAGACTTCATCACGGGTTTTAGTATTGCCCTTCATATTGATGCGCCTTACATAAACACGCTTGCCCGGATCAACAAAAAAAGTCATATCAACGGTTTTATTGGCCTCGTTGATCTCCGGCACCATGTTAACGTTGGCAAAGGCATAGCCTTCATCGCCCAAGCGGTCGGAAATCGCCTTTGAAGTTTCTGTGGCATTTTTTCTGGAAAAGACTTCCTTCGGCCCGACTTTGACAAGTTTTATAAGCTCTTCGGGCTTGACGACCAGATTACCGGCCAGTTTTACTTTTTCAAGCGTATAAACATCGCCTTCTTTGACATTGATGGTTACATAGATATCTTTCTTATCCGGCGTAATCGCTACCTGCGTGGATTCCACCGAAAAATTGATATAACCGCGGTCAAGATAATAAGAACGCAATTTCTCCAGGTCCGCAGATAATTTCTGCTTGGAATACTGGTCATTTTTTGTATAAAAAGACAAAAGATTTGAGGTGCTTAATTCAAACTTGCTCAACAGCGTTTTATCATCGAATACAGTATTGCCGACAATATTGATCTGTTTGATTTTGGCGACTCGGCCTTCTGAGATCTTGATATGAATGCCGACCCTGTTTCGGGTCAGATCGCTTACTTCCGTGTCGATTTTTAAACCGTACTTACCGTGGCTGTAATACTGACGACTCAATTCCTGCTCAACTTTATCGAGCACCTGCGGATCGAAAACCTTACCTTCGGATAAACCGATCTTATTTAGAGCTTTTGTCAAATCATCCTTGCTCAGGTCCTTGTTGCCTTCAAAGACGATTTTTGCTATCGATGGACGTTCCACGACATTAACAATCAGCGTTGAGCCATCCCTTTCCAGTGAAATATCCTTAAAAAACCCGGTTTTGAACAGGGCCTTGATTGCCGAACCGGCATTATCCAGAGAAAATCTTTCGCCTACATTGACGGGCAGATAGTTATAGACCGTGCCTACTGAAATACGCTGAAGACCTTTGACCTGGATGTTCTCAACAACAAATTCTTCGTCACCTTTAACCGCTTGGGAAACGAGTAGTAATAGCAACAGCAAGCGTGAAAAAGTATTTGATCTCATGTAAACGTCTAATAAAACACAATGTCCGGTATTAAAACTCGCAGGATTATAGCACAGTAACAGCTTTAAACGAGTTAAGCCCTATTGACAGGAAAGCCAAGCACATCTTCAATCGATGCGCTATCCGACAATAGCATCAGTAAGCGATCCAAACCTATGGCCATGCCCGAACACTCCGGCAAGCCGGCCTGCAATGCAGCAATAAGACGTTCATCCTTGACCGAAGCAGGCAGATTTCTTTGCCGCCTGATATCCAGCTCCTTGTCAAAACGTTCACTCTGTTCCTTGGCATCGGTCAACTCAAAATAACCGTTGCCCAATTCAACGCCATCAATAAACAGCTCGACCCGATCTGTAATCAGCGGATCATGTTCATTGGTTCTCGCTAATGATGACTGGCAAACAGGAAAGCCGTACACCATGCATAATGCATTCCGGCCTAAATAGGGTTGAACCTTATGGCTGAAAATAAAATCCAGCCAAATGGCATGATCATTTCCGCAGATACTGACGGCTTCCGGTAATTGATTATCCAGCGCATAAGCGCAATACTGCGGATATGAAAACTCGAGCGGATTCAGCCCGGTATAACGTTGAAATATGGCCTGATAAGTGAATCTTTCTGTTTCCATCAGCGGCTTGCGGTGATGGAACAACCTGGCTATCAGGTCGGCGCACTCATCCATTAATTCCGCCAATTTGAAACCGACGTGATACCATTCAAGCATCGTGAATTCAGGATTGTGAAATCGTCCGGATTCGCCGTTCCTGAAGGCTTTGGCTATTTGATAGATGGAACCGCTGCCGGCCGCAAGCAGCCGTTTCATAGCGAACTCGGGCGAAGTTTGCAGAAACAGCGTCTGTTTCTGAGGAACCAAAGAATATTCGGTAGTAAAAAACTCCAGCTGCGGATCAGTTCCGATCCCTTGGCTCAACAGAGGCGTCTCCACCTCGAGCACAGACCTTTCAGCAAAAAATTTACGTATATCGGCGAGTACTTGCGCCCTCAGGCGCAAGTGCTCTACGGAACACGTCGGCCGCCAATCACCCTGCACTAGTCTTTGACGCGTGAAACATATTCACCGGTACGCGTGTCGACTTTGACGACTTCACCGATTTGCACAAATAAAGGCACTCTGACCACGGCGCCT
>CAYPJI010000032.1:0-12089 GCA_964411045.1 uncultured Methylobacter sp.
GTGGTCCACCGGCGCAGGCAGCATGACCGCCTCATCGTAATTGCCGGATTTAAGGTAGCGGATAAACTCGGGGAAACGGATCAGATTGGGAATGCGCTGGCCTTTATCGGCCTGCTGGAGTCCCAAAACCTCTCGAGCCGCTTTATTGCTCCACTCGATTTCGTCATGCGCTCCCAAAACAACGGCGGCATCAGGCAAGGCTTCCGTGGACTTGCGAAACTGATCTATCATCTTGCTCAGTTTCTTCTTGCGTTTTTTCTCGTTTTTTTTGATGCGGTAAACATGATAGTAAATATCTTCCCAGATACCGGTCGCCTTAGGATATTTGCCGCGCCCGCCTGTGCTTACCCATCTTTCAAACCGACTGATCTGGAATAACTGACTGATCCAGAGCCCCAACATCACCAGAAACACAAACAACAAAACATGCCCTGTTAAACTGCCTGCCACCAACGCGGCCAAGAACAGCAGCAGCGCAATGCCGATCTCTTTTTGCCAGAAACTCATAAACTAGTACTCAGTCAGTATTGATATGTCTGTAAATAGGCTTGACATAAATCCGCCCATCCTTCGACAAGCTCATGACGAACGGATTTACTTTTCCCCGTCAAGTTAGGATTGACTGAGTGCTAGCTTGTCAATGAGAACCGGTAGCCGAAACCGCGCACAGTCTGAACCAGATCCTCTCTGCCGTATTCGCCCAGGATTTTCCTGAGCCGGCGGATATGCACGTCGACCGTGCGCTCTTCGATATAGACGCTGCGCCCCCAGACCTGATCCAGCAGTTGCGTGCGGTTGTACACCTTATCGGGATGGGTCATGAAAAACTGCATCAAACGGAACTCGGTCGGGCTCACGTCCAGTTGTTTGTCGCCGATGCTGAGACGGTGCTGTTCGGTATCGAGCACCAGATCGCCCAGCTCTATTTGCGCCGCGCCCTGAATTTTTCCGCTTCTGCGCAATACGGCGCGGACACGCGCTATCAATTCCTTTGGTGAAAAAGGCTTGGTCATGTAATCATCGGCGCCGATTTCCAACCCTTTGACTTTGTCTTCTTCCTCGCCGCGCGCCGTCAACAGGATAATGGGCAGTTCCCGATACGTCTGGTCTTTCTTCAGGCGCCTGGCCCATTCAACGCCGCTGATGCCCGGCAGCATCCAATCCAGCAGAATCAAATCCGGTAAATTATCATCGAGGACTCTCTGCGCTTCTTCAGCATCGGCAGTCGCAATCGGTGAAAAACCGGCCTGCTCCAATACCAGCATTAACATGCCTCTGATAGCATCTTCATCTTCAACAACGAGAATTTTAAAACTGGACATAATGAATTGAGTGATTATTAAATCTTCATATTGTAAAAAACCTATATTACTCTTTTATGACAAGAGCCCATCAATTGCGCTAAGTCGCCTTATGAAACATGCCTCTGGGCGCCTTACCGAACAATTCATTGCACTCGGCCTCCAGCAACCCGCCGACGACGCGGCTGTTCCGGAACGGTGTTCTGGCGGCAATTTCCTCCGCGCGGATATCAATTTGCCACCAGTTCCGGTTTTGCAGATAAGGAATGGACGTGCCGTAATAAACCGTGCCGATGCCCGCCCATTCGATCGCGCTTTGGCACATCGGGCACGGTTCCGCCGTCGTATACAGATCGAATTCGCGCCAGTCCGCTGATGGATGAGACTGCGCACAATGGTTGATCGCGACCATCTCGCCATGCCAGGCCGGATTCAGCACCGACTGATTAAAGCCTTCGGCGACAATCTCGCCGGTCGCCCGCCTTACGATGACGGCGCCGAACGGAAACTCGGGAACCTGCAAAGCCAGCTCGATGGCTCTGTGCATGTAATCTTCTTTATTCATCTGTTCAACCTGCCTGTCAGATATTTGCCAAATTTTTAACTTTCAGACTCATTATAATTAAACGCATCGGATTGATAGAGAACCGGTGATAATTTTTTAGCCGCCTACGCAGGCTAAACCACTGCATCCGGATGCATTGGCAAACCGGCACAAGTCTCATACAATTCATTAATCGCCCCTATTCTTCATCGCAATATGAAACCCAAACATTACGAATTGCCTGTTACCGGCATGCAATGCGCGGACTGCGAAAATCATATTGTCCAAGCGGTTGCCGGCCTTCCCGGCGTCATCAAGGCGCAGGCCAGCTTTACTGACGAAACGCTGACGCTGGATCTGGACAACGACATCATATCGCTCAAGACGGTCTGCGCGGCAGTCAAATCGGCCGGTTATGAATGTTCGAACCGCGCCCGGCATAAACCGACAGGCCTGGGCAAACGCCTTTTCCAGATTATCGTCGCTATCACAGGCATTATTCTGCTGCTGCAATTGAACAAATTCGTTCAGCTCGACCTATCTCTGGAAGACATCGGGAAAACAGCCAACTACGGTTTGCTGTTTCTGGTCGGCGTCTTGACGAGCTTCCATTGCATCGGCATGTGCGGCGGTTTTGTCATCAGCTATACAGTAGCCGGCGCAAAATCGGGCAAGCCTAATTATTTCAGCCATTTGCTTTACGGTCTAGGGAAAACGCTGTCCTATTCCGGCTTCGGCGCCTTGTTCGGGCTGATCGGCGGCGCTATTACCTTCACCCTGGGCATGCGCAGTATGGTTTCAGCCATAGCGGGCGTATTCCTGATCCTTTACGGATTGAGCATGATGGAGGCGTTCGGCGGCTTAAGACGCCTGCACATACGCCTGCCTTTCTTCGTTAACCGTTTCTTGGTCAGGCGGCGCCAGCGCACGTCCAATCCCTTCATAATCGGTTTGCTGAACGGCCTGATGATCGCCTGCGGCCCCCTGCAGGCCATGTACATCATGGCCGCCGGCACGGGCAGCGCCTTAGCGGGCGCAACCATGCTGGCCGTCTTTGCGCTGGGCACGCTGCCCGTCATGCTGGCATTCGGCTACTTTGCCGGCCTGATTTCCAGCGGCGCCACGCAGCGGTTTATGAAAGTCTCGGCCGTCATCATCCTGCTGCTCGGGGCGGCCATGCTCAATCGCAGCCTCCTGATTTCCGGCTCCGGCTATGATGTCAATTCGTTGCTGTCAAGGGCGTCGCTGGCATTTCAGGAGCGCTTCATGACCTGGCGGCATGACCATGCCGACGCCGGATCGCATCTTCAAGACGGCTACCAGGTCATTTACATGGAAGCCGAAGCAACCGCCTACAAGCCGGACCAATTCAACCTGCGCTACGGCATTCCGGTCAAATGGATCATCAACGTCAAGGAACTGTCCAGCTGCAACAAAAGCATCATCGTTCCGGCACTGGACATGACCATTGACCTGAAGCCTGGCCTGCAAGTCGTCGAATTCATGCCCCAGCAAATGGGCGCGATCAGCTGGAGCTGCTACATGGGCATGATACCGGGGACATTTGTTGTGAGGAAATGATGGGGCTGGTTGGGGACCGCTATTGAGCCAAAAACTCAACCTTTGCGTGACATCTATAGGCAGGCTGGAGCTTTAGGCCTACCCGCGGCCCTGCCGAAATCAAGGCGAAATCCCTTACTTCAAAAATGCTGGGTTATCGTCCCTGCCTACAGTCCTACAGACCTTAAAAAAGCCGTAACCAATGGATGCGGCTGTTCAGGCGTAGAGCGCGCCTGCGGCACGAACAGCGTGCCAACGAAAAATGGATGATCGGGATATTCAATGACGCGCATTTCGCCTTCAGCATCCGAGCCGGAGATATTCAGCGGCCCTTGCTTCAATAAATGGATGTAATCCGGATTGACTCCGAAATTGCAGTAGTACTGTTCTTTCGCCGACAAACTGCCGTAAATTTCAGCAGCCTGAGAGCCCGGCGCAAAATCAAGCTGCATCCGGCGACCGGCAAGCGAGCAGGTCAGCCTGGAAATGAAAAGGCTTGAAGCGTATGGGTCGTACTCGGCATGCTGCGCATCCCTGAAATCCAAAACGTTGCGGGCGTATTCGATTACGATATGCTGAAACCCGCCGCAGGTGCCGAAACAGGGAATCTTGTTTTCCCGCGCATAGCGAATGGCCCATAGGGTCTTATCCATGCTCCTGTAGGGACTTCCCGGAGCCACCCAGATGCCCGAATAGCGATCAAACAAGTCGTCGTTAATATCTTCCGTTGAAACCCATTCCCCTGCTATGTCCATATCCAGAAAGTTCCGGACATGCTCAATAGCCGCATCAGTCGAAACATGGGGCGGAAATGCCGGTGTGTATTCACCCAGTAAAGCTATCGATTTACGCATAATGTTCAACTCCTTTGATCAGCCTGAGATGTTGTAGAGAAAGAACTTTTATGGAATCTATTTTCCATGAACGAATCAAGCAGGACGAAGACGCATGGCAATGCGAGCGCCAGTCAGATTGATGCACAACCCGGCAATAATCAGAACGGCGGCGGCTATTTTCCATTGATGAATCGACTCCCCCAGGGCCAGCGCTGAACTCGTGAATCCGAACACCGGCACCAGCAATGTAAACGGCGCCACCGTCGCGGCCGGATAATGGCTCAGCAGCCAGCTCCACACGGCAAATCCCAGCAAAGTTGACAGATAGGCGATATATCCGACTGCACCGATAGTCGACCATGAAAGATGAGAAAAGCCCTCAAGATTCCAGCTGCCTTGCTCCAGCAGATATGACAGAAGCAGGAGCGGCGGCCAGGCGACGAGACTGCCCCAAACCACCAGCGCCAGCATATTGACTTTGCCCAGTTTCTTGGAAAGAAGATTGCCTATTCCCCATGAAGCGGCGGCGGCAACGATTAAAGCCAGGCCGAGAGCCGAAACTTCGCCGCCGATATTCGCAGCGACCAGCCCGATGCCCGAAAACGACGTCAAGGCGCCGATGACCTGCCAGACAGACGGCTGCTCAGCCAGAAATACGACGGCCAGTGCGACAGTGAAGAATACATGAACCTGATGCAACAAAGACGCCAGGCCCGCCGTTGTTCCGGCATACATGCCGGAAAACAGCAACGCAAACTGAAACACGAACATCACCCATCCGAAGGCAATAACCTTGTAAAAAGGAACGGCAGGACGCTTGACAAAAAAGACCGCCGGAAATGCGGCGAGAAAGAATCTGACCGCGCAAAGCAGAATGGGCGGCAGTTCTTTAAGGCCCACTTTGATGACCACAAAATTGAATCCCCAAATGGCTATTATCACGATAGCCAGCGCAATGTGTCGCAGATGCATAGTTGCTTCCCTGTTTAACGTTTTAAATGAGGTGATTGTCCAAGAGCGCAGCTTTTGGGCAGTCACTTGTCCAAGTTTTCGGGCATATTCGCCGCTGCGAGGTCACGCATTCAGCAGCATCTGACGAGGAAACTGCTCGAAGCTCTCGATTGCGGCGGATACGCCTTCGCAGGCAAGAAGCCTGCCGTGTATTGCACGAGGCCCAAGACCCACGATGTACCCGATGTTAGCGGCATGCGCGGACTTGAATCCGGAAATGGCATCTTCGACCACAATGCATTCGTGCGGCGGCAGCTGGATGTTTGCGGCCGCCTTCACGTACATGTCGGGCGCGGGCTTTCCGGGAAGAAAACCGTCGTCGTAGACGATCCGTTGCAGATCGAACCACTTTTCCAGGCCAAGATGATGCACGAAAAAATCAAGGTTCGTTCTTTCCGAGGCCGTTGCGATTGTTCGCGGTAGGCCCTCGGCGGCAAGGAAGTCCAGCAGTGCCTGCGCACCTGGAGACAAGACAAACCTGTCGGGATTTTTTAAGCATAAGTCTCGGTACATGGATTCCTTGATCTGGATGAGGTCAAGAAGCTCTTTTCTGTGAAGCATACGGCCCGTGAGATAGCCAAGAATGTGAGCGTTAGTGCGGCCGTGTACATGGATTGAAAATTCATCGTCACTCAATTCAGTGCCCCTGAGCCGAAGGGCTGCCGCCTGCCATGCCTGAACATGAAGCGGCGCGTCCCAGAGCAAAACGCCGTTAAAGTCAAAGATGATTCCTTTGTATTTCATCATACCGTCCCCTGCAAATACCGAGTCCCTTGAGATTTTTCGATGATCACTTTGCTTGTCCGCTGCCCTGCCAAAATCGAGGCGAAATCCACTGTAGGGTAGGGTAGCGTACCTTTCTGAGTTTTTTCGGCACACCGCAAGTCCGGAAAGGTGCGCGATGCGTACTGCAAAACTTCAAGACCAGTTTTTGCGTAAGTCCTGGAAATTTTTCAATGATAGCGTTTTTCGAGCCTGAATACATAGGAAATCCGGCCGTCCTGACCGGATTCATTTTTCGCTTAAGTCCCTGTACGCCTAATTCTGCCGTCGCATCCGGACCGGCGGCATGTCCGTATCCGGCAATTCGAGCTCGACGCTGTCGCCGCGGCACTGATAGCGCAACTGCAACTGCTCGACCCGCTCGACTGCCGGCGTGGCCGGAACGCGGCCGCCGCCCAGCATGCTGCGCATCATGTCGCGCATCTGTTGCCGCTGCTCAGCGGTCGGCGGTGCTATGCCTTCTGCTGCCATGATCGGCTCGACAATCTCGCGCCAGATGTTCTTCATGGCCTCGCCTTGGGCGCGGGGTATGCGTTTGTTCATCGCCTCCTGCAATTCGGCGGGCCAAGCCGGTGCGGCGCCTGGCGATGTGTCCTGGATGATCGTTCTGCCGTCGCCTGTCCGCACCACGGTCTGGACGGTCACCTGCTCCCGGATATCGGTCAACGTCAACAGGCCGTCTTCTGCCGACCAGCGCGAACAGGAGGCGCCGTTGACATGCACGGCCATTTCGTCGGTGCGCGCGGGGTCCACCACATTACGGCGGCGGCCGCGGACCCTTTCCGGATGATGGATCTGCACGCTCGGCTGGAGCGCGTGGGTTTCGCCGAATATCCGGCCGGCGGCCGTCAGTTCGGCAACCGCGGTGCCGTTCGAGCCCTGAAACCGGGCCCGGTTACGGTCGCCGCCTGCAGCTTTGTTCTCAATCCAGCGGCCGAGCGTAAGCACGCTGTCTGCATCCATCTCCCAGCGTCCGACCAGACACCGGTCGACCGGGCCGGAACCGGCATCTTCCTCATCCGCGCTGGCGGAACCCGGGGCGGAACCGTCCCGCAGCACAAACGTGAGCGGTTCCGGGTCCGCGCTCGTGTTCAGCGGGAACCACAGGTAACGCTTGGGGCGTGCCAGGCACGCCGCGCCAGCCGCGTTCGGGGTTTCTGGCAGCGGCGCCCAGACAAGCCCGCCACGATCACGCGCCGAGTCTTTTGCCGGGCTGCCGTTTGAGGTCTGCTTGTTCAGGCGATACTCGTCCTCATCGAAGCGAATCTCGACAAAGGGAATCGAAAAGCGCGGCGCAGGAATCTCGTATTCCCGCCCATGTTCCATCGCCAGCGTTCTGCCGAGGGGCGGCGCAGGAAGATTACGGCCCGGGCAGGCGTCGCGGATATGGCCGTCGATATAGGTTTCGGCAAACTCGCGGAACCGGGTGCTCATGTCAGACCAGGCGGCAAACCGAGCCGGCTGCTCGGCCAGCGGAGTCAGGGACAAATCCCGCAGCAGCCGCAACACCGACTCGAGGCCATCTTGATTCGCCATGTACTGAAAAAACACGAAGTTGCCGTAATCGGTGTCGAAAATCGGCCGCTCATGGATTTTATGGAATGCCTCAAGCTGGCCATGCTCGTTGTCGACGCAGGGATAAACGACATTACTGAAGTATTCCGCGGCGGCCTCGAACCACCAGTCCGAAGCGGGCGCCTCGGCATTGCCGTCCGGGATATTCCATTTCTGGAAACAGTGGAAGGCCTCATGCGCCATCGTCTGCCGGAATGCGTCCAGATTATCGCCATAGCTGTAGCGCCAGACGCTGATGCCGCACCAGCCGCTTTCCGAGCCCCTGGCCGTCGCGAGCACCCTTCCGCCGCGAGATTCACGATCCTCGTGCTCGCCCAGAACAACATACACATCGCCGCGTGCAAACAGCCTGACAGGCGGCGCCTGATAAACCCGAAAACTCTCGGCAACGGACTCACGCGCAGCTTCCACGTAAGCCAGACGAGGGCTCCCCCAGCGCCAGCGTGTGGGATAATAGAGTTCCAGCGTATAACCGCCCGGCAGTGTCGTGGCCAGACGATCAAAACAGTCCGTGCGTGCCGACGCGGTATCGCGGGGCGGCTGGCTCATCGCCCAGAGTTCCGCACAGGTAGGGTCCGCATGCGCATTCGCGATGATGGAAAAGAACGGCAATGCCGCGGCAGGCGCGCGGCTCTGCCTGTCGGCGGGCGGCAACTGCTCGACGGGCTGCGAGCGCTGCATCAGCCACTCGCGCTCGGGCAAGATGAGCGTGATCAGACGCTGCAGCTCGGCCTTGGCCGCTGCATCGCCGCCTTCCTTGAGATAACGGTCCGCGCTGAGCAGCAGGCCTGTACCTTCATGGGCCACGACCGGCTCGCTGCCGTAGACATCCTCCAGGCTGCGCTCGCCGGCCAGGATGCGAAGGTTCTCGACCAGCGCCTCCTCGTGCGTCCAGGAACCGCTGCGGATGCGCTCCTGCATGGCCTGGCCGAGGTTGCGAGGCACGACCTCAGGGGGCTTGGCCGTCTCCGGTGCTTTATCTTCACTGCAGCCGGCCAGCCACAAGGCCATAAGGCATAGAAGCGGCAGTGCGAAGATGCGTCGGCGAGAGTTGCGTTGCGATGGATTGCTCATGGGTCGATCTGTGATGAGGTGATGCTTCAGCAAGCCGTTACCTTCCGATTTCCTGACCAGCGACAGGGCGCCTTTCCTGATCGCCCTGCTGGACTTCATGGCGCTTACCGCTCCACCAGTTCCACGCGCCGGTTCTTGGCGCGCCCATCCTCGGCGCGGTTGCTGGCGACCGGGGCGGCGAAGCTTACGCCGACCGGCTTGAGGCGCGCGGCAGCCACGCCGTATTGGTTGGCCAACTCACGCACCACAGCCTCCGCCCGCTTGCGCGAAAGATCGAGGTTGTAGTCGAAATCGCCGGCACTGTCGGTATGGCCCACGACCAGAAGCTTCATGGACGAATTCTTGCCCAGGAGCTTGCCGATCTCCTCGAGCGCGGGCTTCGACTCCGGCTTGACTTCGGCCTTGTTGGTGTCGAAATAAATGCCGTAAAGCGCCACACGGCCATTGGCGGCGATCTCTTTCGCCATGGCGTCCGCATCCACCTGCACCAGCCCGGTCTGCATCGGCCGCGCTTCGATCACGTCGAGCTGCGTGAACACGCGATCCTTGTTCTGGCCACCGACGCTGTAAGCGCGCACGGTGTAGAGCGCCACGTAGACGTCGCCCTCGGGGCGGGCCAGCCGCGCGGCGAGGTATTTCTGGTCCTTATCGTTGTAGTGCAGCATCGACAGCCCGGCAAACGATTTGGTCAGGATGGCGTGGCTCATCGGACCGCATTCCTGATCCTGGCATTGAAACAGCACTTCGAAACCGGCTTTTTGCAGAGCTTCCTGATAATTGCGGAACACTTCGAGCGCCGAACGTTCCGCCGGCGCGCGGTAATTGATGCGCGTCAGCCGGCCCTCAATAGCCTGTGTCTGCTGCGGGCCCTCGCGCATTCCCTTGGAGCGGCTGACCGGCAAAAGGTGTAAGCATCAAATTCCTTGGCCTCGTAGCGCACGATCTCGGAACCGTCGTAGCGCGAGATCATCGGATGGTCCCGGGAGCCCTCGACGTCTGCCGCCCAAACCGGGGCAGCCGCCGAAAAAGCAAGCAATAGGCATGATAGGAAAGCTGTACGAACTGTTGTCATTCTGGATATTCTCTTCGGTAAGGTCCTGCTTTGCCGCATGGCGCTTCGCAGGTTATTGTTGTTGGCTTCGATGAGGGAACGTCACCTCGCGGGGCAGGCGCAGTCATCATCAAATATCATGAATCGCCGCCTGAATGCGGCGAGATCCGAAAACCGCCGATGCGGCTGGCGCGCATCAAGGAAAAAAGTGTACGACGGCAGATGAGGATGCCTGAAAAGTAACTGGAATACTTCATCAAAAAATATCCCTGTATCGCAAAAATATTTCATTTGTAATGGTGCAACTTAATTATTTAGGCCAAAGCCTGTATCGTAACCACTTGTCGTTTGTTACTGAAACTGAACCCTCTGTGCCGGGCTTTACCGATCCTGGCAGTCATTAGCTCATGCCCAAGTATAAATCATATTACTGACATTGCCCCCGAATATTACCGCAGTCGGCCGAAGCATTCGTTCGGTGCCACAATTGTCGCGATTGCAGCCTTTTTTACTTTGGAACCGCACCGTAAACCTGCGCATTGCCTTCATTGCATCGTTCATACTTTTAACTGAAATCTAATTACCGCGCTGAAACTTCGCCCCAAAAAACATCGTCCCGCCTATAGGATGCCGAAACCCACCTTGATTCCTGCACATCAAACAACGTCAGACCTGAATTGTCATTTTCCTCACCATAGATCCTGGACCACCAGGACACGAAAGCGCCGGTATCCAGGCACAGATGGGATAGCAGCTGACGGGGTTTAGCGGCATAAGTATGACCACAAAAGGTCAGAGAAAGGCCTGTTTGCGTCCCGACAACTCCCTGTTCGGCCAATTGGCTCGACATCAGTGCCCGGCTCCAGTAAAGCCGCTGTTCAACTTCGGACGGTATTAATTGCCTCTCAAACCACTGGTCGATATCGCTGTCCAGCCAGACAATATGACCGGCGGTTTTATAATCCGGCCTGACCAGCTCGGCATGAATGACATGGAAGCGGCTGCTTCCTTCTCCCACGACCCATACCAGCGGCATCTGCAACGCCAAAATCAATCCGCTATTAAATTCCTGCGTCATGCAATGCCGATCAGAGTCAACATAACCGCTCACCCAGTCTCCGCCGTATTCCAGAAATCCATTATCAACAATGTCCTCCTGCGGATCGAACTTTCCAGTCGCCAGGTAGGATGAAAAGAAATCCAGCATCATCAGTTCGTGATTGCCCCGCACTGCGTAAAACCACGACTCCTCAAGCAATTGCAGGCAACGCAGCGAGTCGGGCCCCCGGTCGATCAGATCGCCGACCGAAAACAGCCGGTCGCGGGCCTTGTCGAACTCCACTTCATTTAATAATCGCTCAAGCAGACCGTAACAGCCATGCAAGTCGCCTACGACATAGTCCTTACCGACGGTATTAGCGGGGAGTTTTCGGATGGGAGCGTTGCTTTTCATGGCGTTGCCTATAGAGATATTGACCGGATATTAGCATTCAGATAGATGTCATGCGTCAACACTTTTTCGGCTGCCCATGCCGGGTTTGCCAACCTATTCTGCAATGCGATTAACGCGCCCCGTCCGGTATGAAAGCGATTATCCGCAGCGGCGCGCCGCTGCCCCCTTTGATCTTCATCGGAAGCGCGATCACCTGCGATCCCGTTGGCGGCACTTTGTCCAGGTTTGCGACGTTCTCAAATACAGGCGTGCTCTGGCCCATCAGTGCTGTATGACTGCCAAACAACTGCGATTGCCCGTAGTCAATGCTGGCTGTATCTATGCCTATCGCATTGACGCTTCGGCCACTGATTAACCATTTGGCCGCTTCAGGATGCAGACCCGGGAAATGCAGCTCGGCTACGCCTTCAGCACCTCGCTTGTCCGTGCCCAAATACTTCAGCCGGTCAGGCCAATACCGGCCATACCCCGTTTGCAGCAACACTATGCTCTCTTCCGGTATCTTCCCGTGCTGAGATTCCCAGACATTGAAATCCTCTACACTGATTTGGTAATCCCGATCTGCCATCGCCTTCTGTGAAACATCTATTTTGACCACCGGAGCAATCAACTTTGTCAATGGGATCTGATCTATTGTTTTGCCCCCGGACGCGAAATGGATCGGCGCATCGACATGAGTGCCGCCATGCTCGGCAGCGCAGAACTTGTAGGCAGAATAGTAATACCCCTTCTCCGTTATGCCGGCAGAGACGGTATCGAGTTTGAACGGCTCAGCAGTCGGCCAATAGATGGTTTCCGGAGAGAAATCATAGGTCAAATCTATCCATTGTCCTGAAGGATAGCTGCCGCGCTCCGTAGCGCAACCAGCGGTAAGGCAACACAGTACAGCAAACGAGATTAT
>CAYPJI010000032.1:12099-14313 GCA_964411045.1 uncultured Methylobacter sp.
GCATTGCCAAATCTCCTGTGCTTAATGATTCTGCGGTGTGATTAACGGCAGCAGGCGAATACATTAGACCTGATCTATCGGAAACGGCTCAAGGAGCCCAGCGTAATTCGTATAGCGACCATTTAGGATAGCCTATCTTTATAACAGTCTTGACTGTGGGAGCAAAGATATATTCAACATGCAGGCTAGGCTGTAGTCTCCGCGGAAACGGCATGGCTAATATCGAAATGCTGGGTTTAACAACCCAGCCTATAGGCTGAAATCTACTTAAAATTTATGTCCGAAAAAATGTTGCTGCATTATCCACTATCGCCCTGAATCGTCACCACCAGACTCCGGCTGCCGCCATGATTCCGGTGCTCGCACAGATAGATGCCTTGCCAGATACCCAGATTCAGCCTGCCGTCGGTGATGGGAATGGTCAAGGTGGCGCCCAGGATGCTGCTTTTCAGATGCGCGGGCAGATCGTCGCTGCCTTCGTAGTTGTGCCGATAATAAGGCTCGTCTTCCGGCACTGCTCTATTGAAAAAACGCTCGAAATCCTGACGCACGGTCAGGTCGGCGTTTTCGTTCAGCGTCAGCGACGCCGACGTATGCTTCAGCAATAGATGCAGCAGTCCGCACCGGATATTTTCCAGCTCTGGTATGGCCTTGAGAACTTCATCGGTGACAAGGTGAAAACCGCGGGGCCGCGCTTTCAGTTTAAATTCTTTCTGAATCCACATAACAAAATCTTAAATACCGCAATAGAAAATGGCTACAGGCCGAGTTCGCTGAGACCGGGATAACCATCGGGCCGGCGCCCCGGAAGCCAGTGGAATTTGCGTTCCGGTTCCTCGATGGGCATGTCGTTGATGCTGGCGAACCGCTTCTGTACCAGGCCGTTCGCATCGAATTCCCAGTTTTCGTTTCCGTAGGAACGAAACCAGTTGCCGACATAATCGTGCCATTCATAGGCGAGACGCACCGCGATGCGGTTATTTTCATGCGCCCAGAGTTCCTTGATTATCCTGAATTCCTGTTCACGCACCCATTTGCGCGTCAGAAGCCGGATGATTTCCTCCCGGCCTTTCGGGAATTCGACGCGACTACGCCACTGGCTGTCGATCATATAATCCAGAACGACCTGCTGCGGATCGCAGCTGTTCCATGCATCCTCAGCCATGCGGACTTTCTGTATGGCCGTCTCACGCGTGAACGGCGGCACTGGCGGTCTGAACTCATCATTAATATTCATAGTCATTCTCCTTAAGATGGGCTGATCAAGATAGCCGATTCAAAAGAATCTGTATGAACAAGCTCATTTTATAGTCTGGACGCTTTCACTGCCTTTAAAAAACAGTCTGACAGCTCACTTCTAATGAACCATGAGGAAAGTCAATTATGGGCATATTACGTGAATTTAAAGAATTCGCCGTTAAAGGCAACGCCATCGACATGGCCATCGGCATCATTATCGGAGCCGCTTTCGGCAAAATCATTTCATCGCTGGTCGACGACATCATTATGCCTCCGATCGGCATGCTGGTCGGCGGCGTCGACTTCACCAACCTGGCAGTAACGTTAAAGGAAGCCACCCTGGATACGCCCGCCGTAACGGTTAATTACGGCAATTTCATTCAGACTTTGGTTAACTTCACGATTATTGCCTTCGCCGTTTTCATGATAGTCAAACTTATCAATCGCTTCAGAAGAAAACAGGAAACTGCGCCGGAGCCCGTGTCTAGCAAAGAAGCGCTATTGTTGGCTGAGATCCGCGACTTGCTGAGGGAAAGAAAATAGCATGATCAGGTGGGCAGCGCCGTGCCGCCCACCTGATATCGCTTAGCCTTTCGTAAAGCTCAGCTCGCCATTGTGCACATCCACTTTGACGACATCGCCCGCCGCAAATTTGCCGGCCAGGATTTCCTGGGCCAGCGGATTTTCCAGTTGATGCTGGATGGCCCGTTTCAGCGGTCTGGCGCCATAAACCGGATCGAAGCCCGCTTCGCCCAGCTTGTCGAGCGCGGCCGTGCTGATTTCGAAGCCGATTTCGCGGTCCTGCAGGCGTTTGCGCAGGTATTCGATCTGGATTTCGCTGATTGCCCGGATTTGCTCGCGTCCCAGAGGATGGAAGACGACTGCGTCATCGATCCGGTTGATAAACTCGGGCCGGAAGCGCAGGCCGACGATTTCCATGACCGCCGCTTTCATCTCTTCGTAATGCGCCTCGCC